>JBEBBJ010000031.1:0-12359 GCA_041158445.1 Bacteroidota bacterium | reverse complement strand
ATTCCCGTACGGACTACTTCGGTAGGCAAAAAACCACACAGCACGTGTGGTTTTTTTGTTTAATAATGGTTTCATTTGTGCTACAGATTTATTGTTCACTTGAGAGTTTTTCTATTCCTACTTCTTTCCTTTAGTCTTTCTGCTCAGCAAATCGCTCGATTACGGTTCGATGATGATTTTTCGGTATTAATGGCAGATAGCTTAAAGAAAGAAAAAACCGATTATTTGAAGGAAATACCCTTTGTTGGTTTGTCTAGAATCAGTTTTGGGGGAGAATGGCGAGAACAGTATCAATCCTATACTCATTTCAACTTTGGTGAGGTTCCAGCGGATTTTGTAACAAAAAGCCCAAATCAGTTGATGCATCGCGTGATGTTACATGCGAATGTTGAATTGCCGCACCGTATCAGAGTTTTTGCACAATTGAATAATACGGCTCGTTTTTGGAACCCAAATCCATTAACGGGTCAACTTGATCAAGATTTATTATCCCTGCATCAGTTTTTGGTGGATATCCCCCTTTCAAATAGCTTAAAATTAAGAGTGGGTAAACAAGAGTATTCCTTTGGTTTAGAGCGTTTTATCGCTACTAGAGAGGGGCCAAATACGCGAACACCCTACTATGGGGTGAACCTAAAGTACCAAAGAAAAAACCTGCAATGGGATGCCTTCGTTTCTCATCCAATTAAGATAAAACCGGGGGTATTTGATGATGGGCCTACCGATGAAATTTTAGGTGGTTTTTACGGGAATTACCGCTACAAGAAAAGGCATTTTCTGGAACCCTACTACCTTTATTTCGAAAGTGATTTGAGAGAGTATTTATTTAAAAAAGGTTTAGAAAAGAGACATACGCTCGGATTTAGAGCATTCTCAGGTATAGGTCCGGTGAATTATGACATCGAAATAGCGCATCAATCAGGTGGGTTTAGAGACTTAGCTATTGACGCTTTTATGGGTGTTTGGGATTTCAATGTGGCCCTTAAAAAGGCTTTCTATGTAGGTTTTTCGGGTAATTATGTGCCTGGAGATAAATCAAACAAAGATGGCCAGTTGAATACTTTTAATACCTTGTTTGCTCGTCCGCCTTTTGGTCAAACCGTTGCCTTAAACATCACCAATACGTGGAATTTTAGTCCCTACCTACGATACCAAGATTTGAAACATTGGTTAGTAACGGGGAGAGCCTCTTTTGTTAGCCGGCAGAGCACCGAAGATGGTATATTTACGCCCAATATGACTCCTGCACGTCCTATTTTAGGGAAAAACCAATCAAGCGTAGCCGGACCTATTTGTAATATCTATGCCTTAGATGCGCAATATTTCCCTACTAAACACTTTAGTTTTCAACTGGAACTAGGGTATTGCGATGCGGGGAGCTATTTGCAAGAAAGTGGTTCAGGCCAAAACGTACATTATTACGCCCTACGCAATGTGTACCGATTCTGAGTTCTTATCTCGGATGATCCACAACATCACAAAGCAAATCACCCCGTTTAATATTAATTTAGCGAACCCAAATCCGCCAAATAAGCCCTGTGCTTGAGATTCTAACACAAACGTGATAATCGGTGATAGAACGCATACAATAGGCACCCATTTATCTCTTATGGCATATTTAGTGAATAAACCGAAGGAGAACAAGCCCAACAAGGGGCCGTAGGTATAACCAGCAAGGTTAAAAACAGCAGCGATTAATTCGGAGGTATTGAAGATATGAAACAAGCCAATTACGACGAAAAATAAGGCAGAGAACCCGATGTGGACCCAGTGCTTCATTTTATTCTGCTTTTTCTCTTTGAACTTTTCGATACTCAAGAAATCAATGCAGAATGAGGTGGTCAAAGCGGTTAAAGCAGAATCTGAACTCGCATAAGAAGCTGCAATAATGCCTAATAAGAAGGTGACAGCTGCTAAAGTTCCGAACTCGCCTCCTAAAGCCAGCATCGGATATAATTCATCCGTTTTCGTAGGGACAGCGATCCCTTTTGAAGCCGTATACAAATACAATAAAGCGCCTAATGAAAGGAATAAGATATTGATGAATAACAGCACCCAGTAGAACCAGAACATGTTTTTCTGTGCTTCTCCGATGGACTTACAGGTCAAGTTTTTCTGCATTAAATCTTGGTCTAATCCCGTCATCACGATGGCGATAAATACCCCAGCAAGAAAGTCTTTACCGAAGAAATGCGGGTTCTTCCAATCCCATTCAAACAAGTGAGAGTATTTGCTCGCACTTACTTGTTGAATCATATCAGGGATGCTCATGTCCATTTTTTGGCCTACTAAAACGATCGTTATAAAGAGCGCAACTAATAGGAACAAGGTTTGTAAGGTGTCCGTCCAAATAATCGTTTTAACCCCTCCACGGTGCGTATACAGCCAAATCAAGAAGATAGATACAAATACCGTCACAATAAATGGCACGCCGATAGGGGCGAAGATGGCGATTTGCAAGACGTTCACGGCTAGATAAAGACGTGCGGCTGAACCGATGGTTCTCGACAATAAAAAGAAGGCAGAACCCGTTTTATAGGACCAAAAACCAAAGCGTTTTTCGAGATAACCATAGATTGAAATCAAATTCAATCGGTAATACAGCGGCATCAGCACTAAGGCGATAGTTAAATAACCCAGTGAATGACCTAAAATCACCTGGTAATACGTGAAATAGGTCTTGCCTACGGCACCCGGCACGGAAATGAAAGTCAAACCCGAAATCGACGTTCCAATCATCCCAAAGGCCACTAGCCACCATGGGGACTCGCGATTAGCTGTAAAAAATGCATGGGTGTCAGCGCCTCGAGAGGTAAAATACGAGATTGCTAACAGCAGGCCAAAATAGAGGGCAAGAATTCCTCCAGCTAATTGTACAGACATAAGGTTTGGAACGGATTTTTTTTTAAATTTGATTTCAAATTCATCAAAAATATGGAATTCTGTGTAGATAGTATTTATCGTCTACCTTTTTCTTTTCAAAATCAGGAAAAATGGCAAGAAGAAACCTCCTCCCTCGTAGAGGAAGAGGTGATCGAAGCCCATCAACTGGTCGTCTATAATGATGAAGTTAACTCCTTTGAATACGTTATTTTGACTTTGATTGAGGTATGTGAGCACACACCTCAACAAGCGGAGCAATGTACCTTACAGATTCATTTTAGAGGGAAATGTGGGGTAAAAACCGGAGGATTTGACGAATTAGTGGCTATGCGCAATGAAATTTGCCGTAGAGGAATCTCAGCAGAAATAGAAGCCAGCGCATGATGAATACTTATCCTTCGAAGATGATTGAACAAGCCGTAGAGGAGATTTCCAAACTCCCCGGGATTGGTAAAAAATCAGCGCTACGTTTAGCCTTGCATTTATTGAAACGTCCAGAAGCTCAATCCCTTCAACTGGCGCATGCGGTGGTTCAATTGCGTACCGAGACGAAATACTGCCCTCAATGCCACATGATTTCAGATGGAGATTTGTGCGGTATTTGTGCCAGCCACAAGCGGGATGAGAGCATCATTTGTGTGGTGGAGGATTTACGGGATGTGTTAGCCATCGAAAATACAGGCCAGTTTACCGGATTATACCATGTGTTAGGAGGGATCATTTCGCCCTTGTCTGGTATATCGCCAGGTGATTTAACCATTGAATCCTTAGTCGCTCGCGTAGCCTCTGGGAAGGTTTCGGAGGTAATTTTAGGCCTTAGCCCTACGATGGAGGGAGATACGACCGCATTTTATTTGACCAAAAAATTAAAAGAGTTCCCTGTTAAATTATCAACAATCGCGCGTGGAATCCCGATTGGGGGTGATTTAGAGTATACAGATGAGATTACACTAGGCCGAAGTATAGTAGGTCGAGTGACGTACGAATAGTATAAAACCAAATAACGATGAAACGTGCTGAGTTTTTACAGAAATCGGTAGTTCTTGCGGGAGCTAGCTTAGTTTTGCCTTCTTTTTCTGCACCCGTGGCAGACTCTTTTACTTTACCTGCTTTGTCTTATGCTTTTGATGCGTTAGAGCCTCATATCGATCGTTTAACGATGGAAATTCACCACGATCGCCACCACAAGGCCTACGTGGATAACTTGAATAAGGCTTTGCCGGGAACAACGAAGACATTGGAAGAAATTTTAGCCACCGTATCTACTCAACCCGTTGCGGTGCGCAACAATGGGGGAGGACACTGGAATCACAGCTTTTTCTGGAATGTGTTAGGGCCTGCCAAAGGAACGAAACCATCCGAGGCATTATCCAAACAAATCGAGGCTGATTTCGGCTCATTTGATGCTTTTAAGGCTGAATTTACGAAGGCAGCGACGTCTCGTTTTGGATCAGGCTGGGCTTGGTTAATCAAGAAAGACGGAAAATTAGCGATCTCATCGACGCCAAATCAAGACAACCCTTTGATGGATGTGGCAGAAGTAAAAGGACAACCGATTTTAGCTTTGGACGTATGGGAACATGCGTATTACTTGAAATATATGAATAAGCGCGCGGATTATATCGCGGCCTTTTGGAACCTAGTTAACTGGGACTTTGTATCAACAAACTTTAGTAAATAAGATGTTATTAGATGAAATTCCTTCGCTCGATTTAGCTGATTTCCTTTCTGGAGATGCTTCACGTAAGGCGAAATTTGTACAAGATTTAGGGGCTGCTTTCAATACGATAGGATTTGTAGCGATTAAGGGTCACGGACTAACGAATGACTTCACTTCCAAGCTGTATAGCGAGGTGGAGCAATTCTTTCAGTCCCCGGATACGTTGAAGCAAACCTATGAAATTGAAGGAATTGCAGGTCAACGTGGTTATATCGGTAAGCGAAAAGAAACAGCGAAAGGTTTTAAGGTACCTGATTTGAAGGAGTTCTATCACGTGGGTCAGCCACGTAAGGAGGATGGAGATTCGGTTTGGTCAGAATACCCAGAGAATGTATTTCCTGCGGAATATCCTGATTTCGAAAAATATACCGTTGAGGCTTATCAAACCTTAGAAAAAGCGGGCAAAGCCTTATTGCAGGCGATTGCGCTGTATTTAGAATTACCGGAAGATTATTTTGAATCACGAGTAAAGAATGGAAATTCCATTCTTCGTGCGATTCACTATTTCCCTATTTTAGATCCAGATTCCTTGCCGGAAGGTGCTGTTAGAGCAGCCGCTCATGGGGATATTAACTTGATTACCTTGTTAATGGGAGCATCTGCGGAGGGTTTAGAAGTATTGCGAATGGATGGTAAATGGATACCCATTACAGCCTTGCCTGACCAAGTGGTAGTGAATGTTGGTGATATGTTAGATCGTTTAACGAATCACAAATTGAAATCTACGATACATCGCGTGGTGAATCCGCCTAGAGAGAAGATGGGCACATCGCGTTATTCAATTCCTTTCTTCATGCACCCGCGTTCAGAAATGGATTTAACTTGTTTGTCTTCTTGTGTATCAACAGAGTATCCTAAAATATATACGGATATGACGGCAGGGGCATTTTTGAATGAAAGGCTGATCGAATTAGGACTTAAAAAGGCATAAATGAAGCGGCTAAAACACCTGGATTTTCTGATCGATATCTTGGTTTTAGCCTGCACCTCTTTTGGTGGACCTCAAGTACATTTTGCGCTCTTTTTAGACCGATTGGTAAAGAAACGTGCGTATTTAACAGAAGAAGAATTATTTGAAATACAGGCACTCTGCTCTGTTTTACCAGGCCCTACCTCGACTCAAATGATCACAGCGATCGGTTTGAAGCGAGGTGGGGCTTCTTTGGCTTATCTCACCTTGTTTTTTTGGATTACCCCAGCGGTCTTCATTATGACCCTAGCGGCCTATGGGATGACATTTTTACGTAATCAGTCCATTTTGCACTATGTCATGCCAGTGGGAATTGGTCTAATTTTGCAGGCGGGTTGGTTTATGGCCAAAAAGGTGATTACTGGGCCTATGTATGTGGTCATTTTATTAGTCACCTTATTTCTGGGTATCGCTTTTCATAGTCCCTATATCTTTCCACTCGTGTTAGTGTTAGGGGGGATTGTTTCATCCTTGAATTACAAAGATTTCCCTCGCCAAACAAAACATAAATTCGTTATTCCCTGGGGGAATTTCCATCTGTATTGGGGATTTCTAGTCGCTTTAGCTTTATTAGGCCACTTTACTGACTATTTTCCGATTCGAATTTTTGAAAATTTCTACCGAAATGGATCTTTGGTTTTTGGTGGAGGACACATATTGGCGCCTGTACTTTACACAGAATTTGTGGAATTTAAACAGCTTATAGGCTCAGAGGCTTTTCTAACAGGTATGGCGCTTTCACAGACGCTTCCTGGACCTGTATTTGCCTTTACTTCCTATTTAGGAGTCTTATTGATGAAGGATTATGGTCTCTTAGGGGAACTTTCTGGGTCGGTAATCGGTGCTTTAGGCATATTCTTGCCTGGTACGTTTTTGATCTTCTTTGTCTTTCGGATTTGGACACAATTGAAGCAGTATCGCTTCATTAGGGCCTCTTTAGCGGGAATTCAAGCGGCTTCAGTAGGTTTAACCTTAGTGGCCGTTTTTACGTTTACGAAGCCTTTATTCATCGATGCCCAGTTTCTCTCTTTGGGTATAGTGGCTGCTGCTTTTCTTTTAGCAGATAAAACAAAAATTCCCGCCATCTTGCTGTTTACCTTAGCGTTGATAGCGGGAATAATGGGAATTTAAGGCTCTTTAAGCGATTAAATTCAATAAATATTGTCCATAACCACTTTTTACTAGCGGCTCAGCAATCTTCTTTAATTGCGCTTTATCGATATAACCCATGCGATAGGCTACTTCCTCGATGCAACCCACTTTCATTCCTTGGCGCTCTTCGATTACCTGAACGAATTGCCCAGCTTGCATTAAGGAAGCAAAAGTACCTGTATCTAACCAAGCGGTTCCTCGGTTCAAAATACCCACTGAAAGTTTTCCTCTCTTCAAGTATTCTTTGTTTACGTCCGTGATTTCATATTCTCCGCGAGGAGATGGGGCGATGTTTTTGGCAATCTCCACCACGTCATTATCGTAGAAATACAAGCCTGGAACTGCATAATTTGATTTAGGCTTCGCTGGTTTCTCTTCGATCGAGATCACTTTATTGTCTGCATCGAATTCTACCACGCCATAACGCTCTGGGTCATTCACAGAATAAGCATAAACCACGCCTCCAGATGGATCATTGTTTGCTTGCAATAATTTACTCAATCCAGAGCCATAGAAGATATTATCCCCTAAAACTAAAGCCACTTTGTCTTTTCCAATGAATTTCTCACCGATGACGAAAGCTTGCGCTAAACCATTCGGTTCAGGTTGTACTGCATATTCGAAACGACATCCGATTTGGGATCCATCCCCTAATAACTTCTCGAAATGAGGCAAATCGTGCGGTGTAGAGATGATCAAAATCTCTTTAATCCCCGATAACATCAAAATTGACAAGGGATAATAGATCATCGGCTTGTCATAAACCGGCATTAATTGCTTGCTAACCGCTAAAGTCAATGGGTGCAATCTCGTTCCAGATCCACCCGCTAAAATAATTCCTTTCATGTTATCTGCCTGCGTAGTTTTTTTCGTAATATTTTTGATAATCTCCCGATGTAACGTCATTAAGCCATTTTTCGTTGGCTAAATACCAGTTCACCGTTTTCTCTAATCCTTCTGCAAATTGCAAACTAGGCTCCCAGCCTAATTCCTTCATAATCTTATTTGCATCGATCGCATAACGCAAATCGTGACCCGCACGATCCGTCACATAGGTAATTAATTGAACTGAAGTTCCTTCCGGACGACCTAATTTTTCATCCATGATTTTGCACAATAAATGCACTAAATCGATGTTTTTCCACTCATTGAATCCACCGATGTTATAGGTCTCACCAATTTTTCCATCATGGAAAACGGTATCAATGGCACGCGCATGGTCGATAACAAATAACCAATCGCGAACATTTTCTCCTTTTCCGTAAACTGGAAGTGGTTTGTTGTTCATGATGTTATGAATCATCAACGGGATTAACTTCTCCGGGAAGTGATTGGGGCCATAATTATTCGAGCAGTTCGTGATCACGGTAGGTAAACCGTAGGTTTCATGGTAAGCGCGCACAAAGTGGTCAGAACTAGCTTTAGAGGCTGAATATGGGGAACGAGGATCGTATGAAGTAGTTTCCAAAAAGAATTCGTTCGGATCATGCAACTCTCCATATACCTCATCTGTGGAGATATGGTAGAAGCGCTTTCCTTCCATTTTGCCTGCCCAATGTTTCTTAGCAGCTTGCAATAAGTTTACGGTACCAATTACATTCGTACGAACGAAGGCCAAAGGATCCGTAATGGAGCGATCCACATGTGATTCTGCCGCCAGGTGCAGTACACCATCAAATTGATGCTCTGCAAACAAGGCATCGATATGATCTGCATCTGTAATATCCGCTTTAATGAAGTGGTAATTAGGGGCAGATGCCACATCCTCATTATTTGCCAAATTACCTGCATATGTCAAGGCATCTAAATTATAAATCTGGTAGTCAGGGTATTTGTTTACAAACAAACGGACCACATGAGAACCAATAAATCCGGCACCGCCGGTAATGACTAACTTTTTCATCTTATTTTATTAACGATTCTTGCCATTTCCAAGAATCTTGCAAAGCTCTTTCTAAACTATATTCTGTTTTCCAACCTAAAACCTGGTTCGATTTATCCGTAGACGCATAAACGGCAGTAATATCACCCGCTCTGCGGTCTCTAACTTCATAATTCACTTTCTTGCCCGTCGCTTTCTCAAAAGCTAAAATAACCTCCATTACTGAGCTACCTTGCCCTGTTCCGATATTAAAGAAGTCGTATTTGACATCCGATTTACCATCAATTAGATAGGCTAGGGCCTTCACATGCGCTTTAGCTAAATCAACCACATGAATATAATCTCTGATTGCGGTTCCATCAGGCGTAGGATAATCTGTTCCCCAAACCTGCAAAGGACCCCGCAATCCTGCCACCGATTGAGTTAAAAAAGGAATCAAATTAGCGGGTGTACCTAAGGGCAATTCACCGATTAATGCGGATTCATGTGCCCCAATCGGGTTAAAATAGCGTAAGGCTATTGCTTTTAGGGAAGTTGAAGCTGCTACCGTATCTCGAATGATCTCTTCACAGATTTGTTTTGAGTTTCCGTAAGGAGAAGTAGCCGGTTGCACCGGTGATTCTTCCGTCGCTGGTAAGGTTTCTGGTTGACCGTAAACAGTGCAAGACGACGAGAATACCAGGTTAGAAAGGCCATATTGAGCCATTTTCTCTAACAATAGCACCGTTGCTGCTACGTTATTTCGGTAGTATTTCAAAGGGTTTTCCACCGATTCGCCTACTGCTTTCGAGGCAGCGAAGTGGATGATTCCTTTGATATCGTATTTCGTAAATAATAGATCGTAGGTCTGAGGGTTATTTACGTCGCCTTCTTCATAAATAACCGCCTCTTTGGTGATTATTTCCAGGTTTTTAATCACCTGCTTCGAAGAATTAGAGAAATTGTCTACGATAATGGGCGTGTAACCATTTTCTTTCAATACCACATAAGTATGGGATCCAATGAAACCAGCACCGCCTGTAATTAATATTTGCATCTAATTTTTGTAAGAATTAAAGACAAATTTAAGTGAAAATAGGCCAATTGTCTTTAGTTTTGCAAAAAATATACGTTACCTATGACGGATGCTGCCATTAAAGCAATGATTCATTTATTAGACGATTCCGATCAGGAAGTCGTGAGCATGGTGGAGCAGCAAATTCGGACCTTAGGGCCTTCTATTATCCCTGTTTTAGAGTCGGAATGGGAAACAGAAAGTTTAAATCCCATCTTACAATCTAAAATTGAGAATTTGATTCATGATTTCCAATGGCAATCGGTAAAGACTCGTTTGCAGGTATGGAAGGAATCGGGCGGGATGGATTTATTAGAGGGAATGTGGATTCTGGCGACCTACCGTTACCCAGATTATAGCTTCAATGACTTGAAAGTGGAGATGGATCAGCTGTATTATGAGGTTTGGCCTCAAATGCGGGAGGATTTACACCCGATGGATCAAGTAAAGGTGCTGAACTCGGTGATGTTCGAGCAATTGAAGTTTGGGCCTAATTCGAAGAATTTTCATGCAGCGAATAACTCCTTCATTAATAATGTGTTATCTTCCAAAAAAGGTAATCCGATTAGCCTTTGTGTAATTTATATGTGGATCGCCCAAAAACTAGGCCTGCCTATTTATGGAGTGAATCTACCTAATCTTTTTGTATTAACTTATAAGCAGAAAGGGTTGCAGTTTTATATAAATGTATTCAATAAAGGCTTGATATTCAACAAGATAGATATCGATAATTACATCGCTCAATTGAATTTGACACCTAACGAGATTTATTATAACCCTTGTTCTAATTTAGAGATTATTCGTCGCGTCCTACGCAATCTATTAATGGCTTATGAGAAAGCAGGCGAAACAGACTACAAAGAAGAACTAACGGAATTAATTGACTTATTGGATTAAGGCTACTGTAAGGCTGAATTCTGGGTATTCTTCCCAAAAGATATCTATTTCTTCTCCTGTAGAAACCTGCGCATTGCACGGATTTTGGTTGAGATCGCTTATCTCTATTTCCTTTTGAAAGGATAATCCTGGTTTTCCCACCGCCTTGTAGATGGATTCTTTAGCCGACCAAGCCAATGTCAACAGGTTCGATTGGGACTTCCATTTCTCCCATTCTCTTGCATGCAAGAATCGAGGGGCAATTTTTTCGATATTTCTACCTGGCTTTTCGAGGTCAATTCCGATTCTTTTTTCCCTTGAACAGGCTGCGGCCACGTAAGGATAGGAGTGGGTTAGGCTGATATGCCAATCTGACTCCTCAAAATAAGGGCGATTGCGATCGTTTTGAACTAATGTTAGGGTTTCGAATTCAGTAGAAAGTTGCTGCAAACAATGCCTTACAGCAGTTGATTCTAGTTTTTTAGTGGGATTTTCCACCGAAGGGGAGGACCAGGTCGCCGGGAATGTTTCAAAATAGTCCAGCGGTTCTTCGATTTTCCAAACTAGAATCTGGAAGTCGACTGAGCTTATTTTTGAAAATATTTGGGGCATGTTTGGGGGTATTTGGACGTAAAATTATCATTTTTGTAGCTAAATCGATGGAAATAATTTGAGTACCCTACAAATCGAACGTATTGACACCTTTTCAGGACATCGTGGTCCTGTTTACGCCCTTGAAACGGGGGAGGATTCCTTGTTTTATTCTGCGGGATCCGATGGCTGGGTGGTTCAATGGAATTTAGCGAAACCTGACTTAGGCAAGGTAATTGCCCAAGTAGAAGGTTCGGTTTATGCCATTAAATTAGATTCAGAAGGTATTTTATGGATAGGTCATAATTACCAAGGTATTCAGGGCGTTCGGGTCGCAGATCAAAGCTTGGTTTTTTCCATTTCTACCACTGGCTTATCTATTTTTTCCATTGAATTTGTGGGTTCCACGGCTTGGATAGGTCATAATGATGGTTTGATAACGGTGATTGATCTAGCCACAAAGGCGGTGCTGAAGCATATCAAAGCGAGTGAAAAGAGCGTTCGATCAATCCTGCAATTGACTAATAGTAAGGTCGCTGTGGGTTATTCTGACGGATTTATTCGAACTTTTGATTCAGGTTATCAATTAGTAAAGGCATTTCAAGCACATGAATCTTCCGTTTTTTCGCTCGCAGAGAGGGGAGGGGTTTTGTATTCCGTAGGTAAAGATGCCCGAATTAAGCAGTGGGATGCTAATTATACGATTGTAAATGAGGTAGTTGGGCATATTTATGCCATTCATGATTTGCAATTTTCTCCAGATGGTAACTGGTTAGCCACAGCGAGTATGGACAAGACGGTAAAGATTTGGGAAACACAGGGATTGAAATTGCGCAAGGTGTTGGATGCATCAAGACATGGGGGGCATAAGAATTCGGTTAATAAACTAATCTGGAGCTCATTCGACGATTTACTGATCTCAGCATCGGACGATAAAAATCTTTCTATTTGGAAAATTCACTAAAATTTTTCCTATTTTAGCATTTGTATACCTAAATCTATCAACATTGGAAGCTTCCTTTTCAAAATCATTTCGCGGTTATGATGTCTCAGAAGTAGACGCTTACGTTCAAAGTGTGCAGAACTTTGAGACCGAATCCCAAAATGCTTTGGCAAAATCGAATCAAAAAACAGCGGAATTAGAGGCTGAAGTGGCTCGATTAAGAGAAATTGAATCAAGTCTTTTTAGAGCGTTAAAGTTAGCGGAGGAAAGTCAACAAAACTTTTCCGC
>JBEBBJ010000030.1:0-12644 GCA_041158445.1 Bacteroidota bacterium | reverse complement strand
CACACGTTTAATGGGTGCCTTAATTATGGCCCACTCCGATGACCAAGGTCTTGTATTGCCTCCGAAATTAGCTCCTATCCAAGTTGTGATCGTACCGATTTACAAAGGGGAAGAGCAATTAGAAAATATTAAGGCGCGTATTAATCCATTAGTTAAGGCCTTGAAGAAGCGCGGTGTATCCGTGAAGTTTGACTTCGCAGAGAACCAAAGCCCTGGATTTAAATTTGCCGAATACGAATTAAAAGGGGTTCCCGTTCGTTTAGCGATTGGAAACATCCAAAAGAATATCTATCAAAAAGCGTTCGATTTCAGAGCAGCAAATACTTTCGAAGTGAATAGCTGGGAAGAGTTTACCGCTAAAATCGAAAATGGTGGATTCCTTTCTGCGCACTGGGATGGTACGTCTGAGACGGAAGAGAAAATCAAAGAATTAACGAAAGCAACTATCAGATGTATCCCTCTGGATGCAAAAGAAGAAGCTGGAAAATGCATCCTAACAGGAGCACCTTCCAGCCGCCGAGTAATATTCGCTCGCGCCTACTAGGCCACGATTTTTTTCAACACTTCTAATACCCGATCGATCTCCGTTCGGGTATTATTTTTGCTAAAAGAAAAACGAACCGCCGCACCTGTCGCTGTCGGATTCAAGGCCGATAACACATGTGAGCCTACGGAAGTACCGCTCGAACAAGCGCTACCACCTGAAGCGGAAATTTTCTCGATATCTAATTGGAATAAAAGCATGTCTCCATCAGCTACGGACGGGAAACGTACATTTAAAACGGTGTAAAGACTATTTTCCACATCGCCAGAGGCCCCATTAAAGGAAATACCCGGAAACTGCTTTTGTAAACCTTCGATGAAATAAGCTTTTAAACCTTTGATATAAGACGCGTGTTCTTCCATGGAAGCATAAGCCATTTCTAGGGCTTTGGCGACACCGATCATTCCGTAGACATTCTCCGTGCCTCCGCGCTGGTTACGCTCTTGTGCACCACCGTGCATTAATGGATGGAACTTAGTTCCTGCTTTTGCGTACAAGAATCCGATGCCTTTAGGACCGTGGAACTTGTGTGCCGCACCTACCATAAAATGTACTTTCAAGGCTGAGGCGTCGTGTTTGTAGTGGCCCATGGTTTGGACCGTATCTGAATGAAATAAGGCACCATATTGCTCGCAAAGGTCACCCACCGCGTTCAAATCAAGCAAATTCCCAATTTCATTATTGCCGTGCATTAAACTCACGATCGCCTGCTCAGAGCTAGACAATAATTCTTCTAAATGCGCTAAATCAATCGCACCATCTGGATTCACGCGGACTAATTTCAATTCCACTAAACCTAGCTTAGCCCAAGCCTCCGCCGTGTGTAAGACCGCATGGTGTTCTAATGGCGAGGTGATAATCACTTTGCATCCGCCGTGCAAAACAGCCGATTGCAAAACCGTGTTATCAGCTTCCGTTCCACCAGAAGTGAAGAAAATCTCCGAAGGTGAGGCATTCAATAAGGTCGCGATCGTTTTGCGCGCCTTTTCAACTGCCACTTTCGCTTGGCGACCGTGGGAGTGAATTGACGAGGGATTCGCCGTGAAATGCTCGAAATAGGGCTGCATCTCCGCCCAAACAGCTGGATCCACCGGAGTGGTCGCCGCGTTATCTAGGTAAATAGGTGTTTTGTCTGACATCTAGGCTTTCGCGATCTCTTTGATCACATCTATAATTTGTTGTGCAAGTGTATCTGCTTCGGCCTCCGAAGATGCCTCCGCGTAAATTCGAATGATCGGTTCCGTATTCGATTTGCGTAAATGAACCCAGCGATCTGGGAAATCAATTTTCACGCCATCGATCGTATTCACCTGCTCATTCTTGTATTTTTCAGCGACCGTCGCTAGAATTAAATCAACGTTTAGGTCAGCGGATAATTCGATTTTGTTTTTGGAAATCACATAAGCAGGATAGCTGGCACGCAATTCAGAGGCTTTGATTCCTTTGTTTGCCAAATGCGTCAAGAACAATCCGATTCCCACTAGAGAATCACGTCCGTAATGCGACTCTGGGAAAATCACGCCTCCGTTTCCTTCGCCACCGATGATCGCATTCACTGCTTTCATCTGCGTCACCACGTTCACCTCTCCTACGGCCGCCGCGTAGTATTCGCCGCCGGCCTTGCGCGTCACATCCGCTAAAGCACGGGTAGAAGAAAGATTCGAAACTGTGTTGCCTGCCTTCACGGATAGCACATAATCGGCTACCGCTACCAGTGTATATTCCTCGCCAAAAGGCGTTCCATCTTCTGAAATAAAGCAAAGGCGATCCACATCTGGATCCACCACGATTCCTAAATCGTAGTTGCCGCCTTTCATTTTCGAGATCATCTCTGTCAAGTTCTCCGGAAGTGGTTCTGGATTATGGCCAAAATGACCTGTCGGCTCCCCAAAAATCACGTCCACGTGCTGAACACCCAAAGCCTTCAACAACATAGGTACCACGATTCCTCCCGTCGAATTCACCGCATCCACTAGGACACGGAAGTTCGCCTTCGCGATCACCAGCTGATTCACCCAGCTTAAGCCTAACACGTGATCCACGTGCTGTTGTAAGAAACTAGCGTCTTGCGTTAGCTTTCCTAATTTCATCACGTCCGCGAAATCAAAGTCTTGATTTTCTGCGATCGTCAATAAATCTTTTCCATCCTGATCCGAGATAAACTCTCCGCGATCATTCAATAATTTCAACGCATTCCATTGTGCCGGATTGTGGCTCGCCGTGATGATGATACCACCCGCCGCTTTTGTCCACGGCACCGCTAATTCAACTGTGGGGGTCGTAGAAAGACCGATATCTAAGACATCCCAACCTAAACCGATCAAGGTATTTGCCACTAAGGAACTAACCATCTCACCAGAGATACGCGCATCGCGACCTAACACGATCGAATTCGACGGATGTCCCTTTTTCTTTAACCAGGTGCCATAAGCCGCTGCGAAAGTTACTACATCGATAGGACTTAGACCTTCACCGGGTTTTCCACCGATCGTACCACGTATACCAGAGATTGATTTAATTAGTGCCAAAGCAAATAAGAATTAGAATGAATAGATGATCAAAATTAAAGAAAATATCCCTATTTTTCGATGAAAATTTAGCTAAACCTATTATGACAAAAATCAGCCGCAGAGAACTTTTGTTCTCCACTGGCACTGCTGCAGGTGCAGCCTTATTGCCCTTCTCTACCTCAGCAGCCCCTAAGTCTCCTAAATTCGAGTTCTCTCTGAACATGAGTACGATTATGGGCCAAAAACTTGGCTTCATCAAAGAACTCGAAATTGCCTCCGCAGCCGGTTATAAACATTGTGAAATTTGGGTACCTACCCTCGAGGCCTATTTGAAATCAGGAGGCACACTAGTAGAGGCAAAAAAACGCATCAATGACCTGGGGATAAACATCCAAAACGCCATCGGTTTCGCTCAATGGATTGTGGATGATGAGGCGACTCGCAAGCAAGGTGTGGAACAAATGAAACGTGAAATGGGCATGCTAGCCGAATTAGGCTGCTTCCGAACCGCCGCCCCTCCTATGGGCGCCACAAAAGAGGCAGGACTTGATCTTCGTCGTGCTGCAGAACGCTACCGCACCATCCTGGATGTAGGAACAAGCACCGGCGTGACACCGCAACTCGAGATGTGGGGACATTCGAAAAACCTCAACCGCGTAGCTGACGTACTTTTCGTGGCTGCTGAAGCCGGCCAAGCGAACGCAAAACTTTTATTAGACGTATTCCATATCTACAAAGGCGAATCTTCCATCGACTGCCTCCACCTAGTGGGAGAAAAATCGATTGATGTCTTCCATGTAAATGACTACGTGACTACGATTAAACCGACCTCCATCACGGATGGCGACCGCATCTATGCAGGCGACGGCGAAGCACCTATCAAGGAGATCATCAAACGCTTAAAGCCATCTGATAAACCCGTTATTTTATCGCTGGAACTGTTCAATAAAGAACTTTGGGCACAGGATCCACTGAAGGTGGCGAAGACCGGGCTAGAGAAGATGAAGAGCTTGATTTAGCCATAAAACAAAAAGAGCTCATCTTGCGATGAGCTCTTTTAAAATTCTGTTGACCTACCAGGACTCGAACCTAGAAAACCAGAACCAAAAACTGGTGTGTTACCATTACACCATAGGTCAATTCCAAAATCTGATGCAAAAGTAAGGGCTTAGGCCCAAATTATCAAACGTTCCCAGAAAAATAATTGAATTATTTCCCCCGTTTTTTGCTTAAGCGCTCAAAATCAGCGCTTCAAATTCGATTATTCAAATTCCTTTTATTCAAATTCAATTGAAGAAACAACCGCCTCCGCGTGAATCTTGCGAACAAGACCTTGTAATACTTTACCTGGTCCACACTCGATAAATTCAGATGCTCCTGCGGCTACCATCGCCTCCACCGACTGTGTCCAACGAACTGCACCCGTTAATTGAGAGATCAAATTCGCTTTGATTTCGGCTGGATCTTGGGATGGTTTCGCGTTCACGTTTTGAAAGATCGGACAAATAGGACGAACGATTTCGGTTGCCTCGATGGCCGCTGCTAATTCTACGCGAGCTGGCTCCATGAAGGGTGAGTGGAAAGCACCGCCTACGGGAAGTGGCAATACGCGCTTCGCTCCAGCTTCTTTTAATTGAGCACCTACCGCTTCGATTCCTTCAACAGAACCAGAAATCACAACTTGACCTGGGCAGTTAAAGTTCGCTGCTACGACTGAAGGACCGTAAGCCTTGCAAATATCCTCGATCGTTGCATCTGGCAAACCTAAAACGGCTGCCATCGTGCTTGGCTCGATTTCGCAAGCTTCTTGCATCGCCAGCGCACGCTTGTATACTAATCGTAATCCGTCTTGCCAGCTTAAGCCTCCTGCAGCGACTAGAGCAGAAAATTCACCTAAGGAGTGACCAGCTACCATGGAGGGAGCGAAGTCTTTTCCTAATTTGGCAATCAAAATAGAATGCAAATAAATCGCAGGCTGCGTCACTTTCGTTTGCTTTAATTCTTCGTCCGTTCCCTCGAACATCACAGAAGATAACGAGAAACCTAGGATGGCATCTGCCTCATCGATGATTTGCTTAGCGACTGGAAAATTCGTGTATAAATCCTTCGCCATACCCGGAAACTGCGAACCTTGACCTGGGAAAATATATGCTTTCATAAGAATAATTTTGTGATTAATTTTTTACAAAGATAGGCCAAAAGCCCTAAATGGCACAATCGTCCACCGATTTACCCCAAAATAATCGATTCTTCGCCACCCAATCATAGCCTTTATCCAAGAGACTAGCAGGCAAAAGAAACACCAAACGCAGGGGCTGAAAATACCAATGGGAAAAAGCTAAAATTCGAGACAAGGCATCTGACTTCACATAAACCTCAGATCCGACTACCCATTTGATACTATCGATATCCGGCAACGGAAATTCAGTAAAGGATGTTTCAGGAATAATCTGCAGATCTCCTGAAACCATACGCCTTAAAACCTTCGAGGCAAATCGACAAAAACGACATCCTCCATCGATCAAAACGATTCCGTCCATCTTAGCGAACTAGTTCTACCCAGCCTTTTAAACTTTTCGTTTGAGCCGTTTTATCAAATAAATCGAAGACTACATCACAAGTATAGAAGTAAGACGATGCCGCCATCTGAACGCCATTCGAATTCGTCCCATTCCAACCAAAACCAGCCAAAGGTCCCGAGTATTGGTAAATCAATTGACCGTTGCGATCTACGATCTTCGCATTCACATTTGTTACGAAGCGAGGGCAGCGCATTGGTTTGAAGGTATCATTCAGGCCGTCACCGTTTGGACTAAATAAATTAGGCAAATCAAAAGAGGCACAGTTCTCTACACAAATTTTCGTACTAGGCGCACTCTCCTTGCCTAAAGCACTGACAGCCGTCACATAATAACATCCGCGATACGAATTCTGCAAGATGTGTGAAAAGTTCAAAGTAGACGTGGTGGCTAATAAGGTAAAGGGAGACGAGGAGTCTTTGGCATAATAAATCTTATACGACACAATGTCCGGATCGCATACACCTGAAACCGTAGGCGTCCAATTCAACTGATTCGTAAAACTCGAAAACGAACAATCAGCCTTCGCATCTAAGGAGGCACAATCTACCGTATATACTTGAAGCGAAGGAGGACAAGGGAATAAGTCAGACTGCGGAATGCCACAGATGATTTGTGACTTATTAATCAGCTCCATCGCCGGCAAACCAGCCCCATAAGAGCCCAAAGTTTCTACATAATAACAATACGAGGAATCCGTCTTCATCGAAATCGTGAACGTTCCATCCGCCCCGTAGCTATCCACTCCCGTATCGATATACTTAAACGTAGCAGCCGTCGTCACCGGAACATCCGCAATGCGGTTAAAATTACCTGAACCACGTGGCGTCTCTCGGTACACCCGATGCGTTCTGAACTCATTTGTCCAGGGCACAGTGGCTGACCAAGCTAATTTAACTGAAGCAATCGCCACTTGGGAGCTCAAACGCACATTCGATGCTGGTGTAGGTGCCTCTAATAAGGTTCGAACCCCGTTCAATGTATAATAAAAATCGGTCCGGTAACGGTAAGTCAAAGCCGTCGTATTTAAACCAGCATCCGTATAAGACGTATCATTCACCGCAGTGCGAATCGAAGCACTAATAGGAGAACCGATGGCGCCAAAAGCCCCCGTTCCCACAGCCCGCATTAACTGATAGCTATACGGACCTGGATATTGTAAGGTATCTAATTTCACCGGACGGGTCCAACGCACGAGGTTCTCCCCTGCCGTCGTGCTCGTCTTCAAAACAGATACATTCGTCATAATCGGCGACGCACTAGCGATTAAATAACAAGCGGCATTCGACATCGGGCTGAAATCATCTACCCCTTTCGAATTCGTGAAAGCTACGACCAATACATACGAGTAATTGGTATTTTTTACGATGGCATTATCGGTATACGTAGTCGCCGTAATAGGCAATCTAGCTAATTCTGTATAACCTGTTTGCGTCATACCCGTGGTACAAGCTGCATTCGTCACCGCATCACAAGCACCTTGCTTTCTATATAAAATCAAAGTAGCATTGGGAAGTGCACAAGAATAGGAAGTCCACCTTAAAGCTATCTGAGTTCCTATCCCGGCTGTGGCCGTCACATTCTTCACTGCTGGAGCCAGCACCCGTATTTTCCAAATCTTACTGTCCACCAGATTACTCACCCCTGAATTCGTCACTGGAGGAAAATCCTCTGCTTTAAAGAACACATCATAGTCTTCCTTCCGAATGTGCACACAATCCGTTTGCCAATTAAAGGTACCTACGGCATTCAAACTGGTTTGGCGAGGGGCTGACGTAAATGTGGCATTCGGTGGTTTAACGGCATACGTCGTATCGATGGCATATACGTTTCCAGTACTCGAAATGGTAATCGGATCTACACGACCCGTTTTAGACACTTGATCAATAGCCGTAATGAGCTGGTTGATACGAGTTCCCGCCTGAACACAGACATCAGCCGGAACCGTTAAAATAGGTCCTCGGTTATCTAAGTCCTTCACCTCGATCTGCATATCTCTGACAGTTTCCGATATCTTCACGCCATTTCGCCACTCTTCCACGATGAAGGCGCAATTATACATCCCTACTTCCTGAGGAGATTTCCAAACTAAATCGCCCGTTTTCGCATTAATCGTGAAAGAAGACTGCGTAGGAGAAACTTCATTTGGTTGCTTGAAATTAGGAGCAATTAAACCTCTACCGGCCGGATCACACGTCAGCTCAGCACCCGTTCTAGATACAGATAAGCGGTAGGCCAAAGAATCCCCTTCCGCATCCACTGCGTTCGAATTGTGAATGAATGGCTGTCCTACCACAGCGGTTAAATCAACTGCGGGATTTAACAGAACTGGTGTTGAATTTAGACCTAGACCCGCATTGATGGAAAAGATAGTTTCCACATAAAAAGGAACATCGACAGATCGGGTGATATTTAAAACGCCATCATTCCGATTAGGAACAGCGACAGAGACCTTATAAAAAAGAGACGCGGCGGGATAGGTATATTGAATCTTGTAGACGTTTTTCATGGTCCCGTTCCCTAGGTTAATGGGATAACCCGCAGAACGCTTAGCTGACAAAATAGTGGATCCATCGCCAAAACAGAAGTTGACCGCATTTTGCTCTACATTCGCCCGGTTGTTTTCGGTGTAGGTGGTGAGTGTAAACTCGAAGGTTAATGTTTTATCCGAAACCCGTTTTACCGTGATCTCGCCGCCCTTTAAATGGGTTGCCTGCGCCACGAAACTAAAACCGCACAGAAACAGGAAATAGAGGCTTATTCTTTTGAAAAACATAAAACATTTTTGATTAGCTGTAAGTTAAGAAGGCAATTCGTTTTTTTCAAAAAAAATGGATTTTTTACGTTTTAAATTTGATAGAGCGGCGATTCGATTGTAGTTTTGGTAGCTAAAAAAAATCGAACCTGTTCGTTTATTTTTATTTCCTCTTAACAAATACATTTATTTATGGCTTGGTTAGCAAAATCACTTAATTCATCTCTCGGGAAAAAGCTCCTGATGGCCATTACGGGCCTGTTTTTAATTAGCTTCCTGTTAGTTCACTGCAGTTTGAACGCTTTAATCTTCTTAAATGATGGTGGAGTGGCCTTTAACGAAGGTGCAGAGTTTATGGGAACGAACCCAGTTATCCGCACGATGGAGATTGTCTTGTTCGCCGGTTTATTATTACACATTTTTGATGGCTTGCGACTTTGGTTTGAAAACAAATCAAAACGTCCAGTGGCTTATGCAGTGGTAGACGGTGCAGCAAATAGCAAGTGGTACTCTCGATCGATGGGCCTATTAGGAACCTTATTATTATTGTTCTTAATCCTTCACTTGAAGCATTTCTGGTATTTCTCTCGCTTAACGGAAGGTTTAGAAGACCATACCTTATATGCGGAGATGCAAGCGGTTTTCACTAACCCAGTGGTCGTAATTGTCTATGTGTTAGGATGTATTTCTTTAGGATATCACTTATTACATGGTTTCCAAAGTGCTTTCCAATCGATCGGTTGGAATCACCCAAAATACACACCAACGATTAAAACGATCGGAGCTATTTTCTCTATCGTGATTCCTGCGGTTTTTGCTGCGATGCCAGTAGCATTTTATTTCCATTTAATTCAATAACAGTTCAGCGATTCGATTGATATGACAAAATTAGATGCCAAAATTCCAGAAGGCGCGTTAGCCGACAAATGGACCAAATTTCGTTCCAGCGTTTCTCTAGTAAACCCTGCGAACAAACGTAGCTTAGAAATCATCGTGGTAGGTTCAGGCCTAGCAGGAGCTTCTGCCGCTGCATCGTTAGCTGAATTAGGATATAAAGTAAAAGTATTCTGTTTCCAAGATTCTCCACGTCGTGCGCACTCTATCGCCGCACAAGGGGGTATCAACGCAGCAAAGAACTACCAAAATGATGGTGACTCAGTTTACCGTTTATTCTACGATACAATTAAAGGTGGTGACTACCGTGCGCGTGAAGCAAACGTTCACCGTCTAGCTGAAGTATCTGGAAGCATTATTGACCAATGCGTGGCGCAAGGGGTTCCTTTCGCTCGTGAGTACGGTGGATTGCTTTCTAACCGTTCATTCGGTGGTACACAAGTACAACGTACGTTCTACGCAGCCGGCCAAACAGGTCAACAATTATTATTAGGTGCTTATTCTTCTTTGCAACGCCAAGTGGGAATGGGTAACGTAAAAATGTATACTCGTCACGAAATGCTAGATGTCGTTACAATCGACGGCAAAGCACGTGGTATTATCGCTCGTGATTCAGTTACGGGTGCTTTAGAGCGTCACTTCGGACACGCCGTATTGCTTTGTACAGGTGGATACGGAAACGTATTCTATCTATCTACGAACGCGATGGGATCGAACGTTACAGCGGCTTGGAAAGCGCACAAAAAAGGTGCTTTCTTCGCTAACCCATGTTACACACAGATTCACCCGACGTGTATCCCGGTATCAGGTGATCACCAGTCGAAATTAACGTTGATGTCTGAGTCTTTACGTAATGACGGTCGTATTTGGGTTCCAAAGAAACAAAACGATAACCGCAAAGCGAACGAGATTCCAGAAGACGAAAGAGATTACTACTTAGAGCGTCGTTACCCTGCGTTCGGTAACTTAGTACCACGTGACATCGCGTCTCGTGCGGCTAAAGAACGTTGTGATGCAGGTTATGGTGTAGGTGCTTCTAAAATGGCGGTTTACCTAGATTACGCAGCGGCGATTGTTCGTTACGGTAAGGGTGAGGCGAATAAAAACAATATGCACAATCCATCAGATGAAGAGATTCAAGCGATGGGTAAGGCAGTCGTAAAAGAGAAATACGGTAACTTGTTTGATATGTACAAGCAAATTACGGGTGAAGATCCTTACGAAGTGCCTATGCGTATTTATCCAGCGGTTCACTACACCATGGGTGGACTTTGGGTTGATTACAACTTGATGACTACGGTTCCTGGTTTATACGCATTAGGAGAGGCTAACTTCTCTGATCACGGCGCGAACCGTTTAGGAGCCTCTGCCTTGATGCAAGGTTTAGCGGATGGTTATTTCGTGATTCCTTATACTATCGGTGCTTACTTAGCATCTGAGATTCGCACGCCAGCGATGTCGACAGATTCAGAAGATTTCGTAGCAGCAGAAAAAGCAGTTCGTGATCGTCTAGAAACTTTAATGAACATCAAAGGTTCGAAGCCAGTTGATTATTTCCACAAGCGTTTAGGTAAAATCATGTGGGATGAGTGTGGTATGGCTCGTAGCGCAGAAGGTTTGAAAGCTTCTATCAAGGAAATTCAAGCATTGCAGAAAGAGTTCTGGTCGGATGTGAAGATTCCAGGAGAAATCGATAACCTAAACCCTGAATTAGAAAAAGCTGGACGTGTGGCTGACTTCTTAGAATTAGGCGAGTTAATGTGTATTGATGCCTTAGATCGCAACGAAAGTTGTGGTGGTCACTTCCGTACGGAATACCAAACTGAAGACGGGGAAGCCCTTCGTGATGACGAGAACTACGCTTACGTAGCTGCTTGGGAGTACGAAAAACAATCGACTTTCAAACTTCACAAAGAAGAATTGAAATACGAAAACATCAAAATTGCTCAAAGATCTTATAAATAATTCGATACAATGGAAGGACATTTAAACCTGACACTCAAAATTTGGAGACAAAAAAATGCAAGCGTAGCTGGTAAGTTTGAAACCTACCAAGTAAGCGGCATCTCCACAGATATGTCATTTTTGGAAATGATTGACGTGTTAAACAACCGTTTGATCGAAGAAGGAGATGATCCGGTAGCATTTGACCACGATTGCCGTGAAGGTATCTGCGGTATGTGCTCGATGTACATTAATGGTCGTCCTCATGGTCCTAACCGCGGCGTGACGACTTGTCAATTGCACATGCGTTCATTCCAAGATGGCGAAACGATTACGGTAGAGCCTTGGAGAGCAAGTGCATTCCCAGTAATCAAAGACTTAGTGGTGAATCGTTCTGCTTTTGACCGTATTATTGCGGCGGGTGGATTCGTTTCAGTGAATACAGGTAACGCGCAAGATGCGAACTCACTTCCTATCCCGAAAGACAATGCAGATGAGGCTTTTGCAGCAGCGGCTTGTATCGGTTGCGGAGCTTGCGTAGCAGCTTGTAAGAATGCTTCAGCGATGTTGTTTACATCTGCAAAAGTATCTCAGTTAGCTTTATTACCTCAAGGTCAAGTGGAAGCAGCTACTCGTGCACAAGCGATGGTGGCTCAGATGGATGAAGAAGGTTTTGGAGCTTGCTCTAACACCGGTGCTTGCGAGGCGGAATGCCCTAAAGGTATCTCCATTGAGAACATCGCTCGCATGAACCGCGAATATTTCTCGGCGACATTCTCGTCTAAATAATTCATTTAAATAATGGCCCCTGAATGCAAATTCAGGGGCTTTTTACGCCCTTGTTTTTAGAACCCAATCTTTTTAAATCTACCGAACGTAAGGCTCCAGCAGGCTGGATTGAAGTCGTGTGCGGATCTATGTTCTCTGGTAAGACAGAGGAATTGATTCGTCGTCTCAAGCGTGCCAAAATCGCGCAAATGCGTGTCGAAATCTTCAAACCCGTGGCTGACACGCGCTACCACGACGAAGATATTGTTTCGCACAACCAAAACTCCATCCGCTCCACTCCTGTCCATAATTCAGGTGAAATTCTGTTATTGGCTGGGGATTGCGATGTCATCGGTTTAGATGAGGTGCAATTCTTTGATGAAAATATCGTAGAGGTGTGCGATGCCTTAGCGAATCAAGGTAAGCGAATCATCGTAGCGGGATTGGATATGGATTTTAAGGGAAATCCATTTGGGCCTATGCCGCGTTTAATGGCTATCGCTGAATTCGTCACGAAAGTACACGCCGTTTGTGTGAACTGTGGAGCAGCGGCTCATTATTCGTATCGCAAGGTCGAACAACAACAAACCGTCTTATTAGGCGAAACAGAATCCTACGAGGCTAGATGCCGCTCATGCTTCCATGGCGAA
>JBEBBJ010000029.1:0-12522 GCA_041158445.1 Bacteroidota bacterium | reverse complement strand
AAAAGCAAAATCGTCAATCCCGTCGCAAACAGAAACGCAGACACCCACAAGAAGTAAATCACCGGAATATCAGTCATGGTTTTTCGCAACAAAGGTGGCGCCTATCAAGGCAATCAATAAAAATACCCCAGCTAATTCGAAGGGGAATGCATATTCAGTCAACAGACCTAATCCGACCTCTCGTAATTTAGATCCACCTGTCACGGGCAAATTGTTAACCCAGGGTCCTTTCGTGAAAACCCAAAATAAGCCTAGAAAAAAGGAAAGACCCACCGAGATAGGCAATAAGCGATTCGATTCGCGGGTCATTAAATGATTTTTGCCGGTCGCTAGGTCCGTTTGATTCGTTAGCATGATCCCGAATAGAATCAAAATCAACACGCCACCCACGTAGACTAATAAATGTGCCACCGCTAACACGTCTGCAAAGGCTAAGACATAAAGTCCAGCCAGACCGAGCATCGTTAGAAACATCGCTAAGGCAGCATGCAACAGATTTTTCGTCCAAAGCATCGCTAAAGCGCTTCCACACGTTAATAAGGCTAAAACCAAGAAGGCGATGACAAGCGGGCTCATTATTCGGCGTCAGGTTTAGGTTTTGGTTTAAAGCTAGGCTTAAAAGCGGGTTTGAAGGCGGGCTTAGGAGCGGCTGGCTTTTCCTCTGTTGATTCGGGGGCAGTTTCTGCCGTTTTCGCAAGTTCTGCCGTTTTCGCTATATCTTTCGCAGCTTCTTTTGCTGCTTCTTTCTCCGCCACAAATTGTTCGTACAACGCGCGTTTTTCGTCCGCTTGTTCCGGAGTTAAATTGGCAAAAGCGAAATTGTGATCCTTCACGTCGAAGACCGAGAAATCGTATTCCGAGGTCATTGTTAAACATTCCGTCGGACAAACCGTCGTACAAAGTCCGCAGAAGCAGCATTTAGACATATCGATGTCAAACTTCGCGGCGTATAAACGAATGGGCGAACCATCCGAAGCGGTGCCAACTAGGCCTGTGGCTTTAATGGGATCGATCTCAATACAGTCCACCGGACATACTTTCACACATTTATCGCAGACGATGCAATCGTCCATCTCGTTGTGCAATTGATAACGCCCGTTGACGGGAGTGGGGATTTGTTGCTGCGGGTATTGCAAGGTGACAATACCAGCTTTCTGATTAAAATAATCAGGATCTTGGATATTTTGGATGCTGCGCTGATTTCGAGCTGCCCAGGCGTGTTTCCACGTCAAAGACATCCCCTTTCGAGTGCTTTGAATTCCTGCCCAAATGGATTGAAAATACGCTTTCATCTTAAAAATAAATCGCTGGATACGTCGATGGATCTGATTCGCGCATGATTTCATACACGGCATCCACCACGTTTTCTGCGTTAGGCTTTGAGAAATAATCCCCATCAGAGCTGTAGGCCGGACGGTGTGCTGTGGCTGCAATACAAACGGCCGGACTTTCTAACCAGGTAAATGCCCCCTGCTTATCTAGCACCTCTTGCATCATATACGCAGATGCTCCGCCAGGCATGTCTTCATCCGCAAAAATGACACGGTGTGTCTTTTGAATAGACGCTAAAATGCTGTGGTGGCGATCGAAAGGCAATAAAGTTTGGGCATCAATGACTTCCACTGAAATACCTAAACCAGCCAACGTTTCAGCCGCCTCCATCACAATACGGCACATCGATCCATAAGTAACTATGGTTATATCCGTTCCCTCACGCAAGATTTCTGGAATACCGAGTGGCACTTCGATCTCTGTTAAATTCGAAGGCATTGGCTCTTTCAAGCGATATCCATTCAAGCATTCGATTACAATTCCTGGATCATCGCCTTTCAACAAGGTTCTGTACATCCCAGCCGCCTGCGTCATATTACGTGGTACGCAGAAATGTACGCCACGTAATCCGTTAATTAAAACGGCCATAGGGCTTCCTGAATGCCAAATTCCCTCTAAACGATGTCCTCTGGTTCTCAGAATCATCGGGGCTTTTTGGCCTCCGGCTGTACGGTAATGCAAACAAGCCCAATCATCCGATAAAACCGGGAAAGGGTAGAATATGTAATCTAAATATTGAATCTCTACAATAGGTCGCAAACCACGCATCGAGGCTCCGATTCCTTGGCCCACAATACTCACTTCGCGAATACCTGTATCGGTTACTTTTAAGGGACCAAACTTATCTTGCAAACCCGCAAGCGTTTGATTCACATCCCCAATTTTCCCCACGTCCTCTCCCAGGATAAATACGCGTGGATCCTCTAAAAACTGCGAAAATGCCTTATTTAATATCTCCCGACCATCGACTAAAACGGGTTCCTTTTCGTAGGTAGGTTTTACTCCGGTGATTAAAAGAGGGGACTCGTCAGACTCACTCATTTGGTGCGAACTGAAACGTCTGCGATTCAGCTTTTCCAAGTCGTCCAGCCACTTTCTAAGCAACTTAACCGCTGGGCCTTGGTAGAAGCGGAAAGCGCGTAAGGTCTTGCGGCCTGCCCGCACTAAATCACTGAAAATAGGATAAGGCAAGGCGTTTAACTCATCGATAATGGGCTGCAATAAACTTGGCTCATTCGTCGATTCCAACAGACTCTTCGCAATGCGCAAAAATGCTTTCTTATCTACATCAACTGAGGCCATATAGGCCGCAAAAGCTTCTTTCTGGTATTTACGAGCTAATACGCTGGCCTCTTCATCGATGGCTTTAAGCGCCTCTTCTGTGGCGATATTTTTTGCCAAAACCCATTCACGGAACAAGGCATTACAATCTGCCTCCTGCTCCCAAGCTAAACGATCAGTTGACTTATAGCGTTCATGCGAACCGGATGCCGAGTGCCCTTGGGGCTGCGTACATTCGATTACGTGAACTAGGCAAGGAACAAATTCCGTACGCGCTAGCTCTGCCGCACGTTGGTAAGCAGCGATTAAACCCGGATAATCCCAGGCTTTTACTTGTATAATTTCCAATCCTTTCTCGTGCTCATTACGCTGATAACCCGCTAGAGCCTTAGAAATGGATGATTTTGTCGTTTGAAATTCAATCGGAACCGAAATGCCGTAACCGTCGTCCCATACAGAGAATACGATCGGAATTTGTAATACACCGGCAGCATTAATACACTCTAAAAACATCCCCTCAGACGTGGATGCATCTCCGATGGTGGTGAAACAAACCTCTTGACCTTTGTTCGAAAAAAGGGCTTCGTGGTCTATTAAATCCGCTCTTTCGCGGTACATTTTAGAGGCATACGCAATCCCTAAAGCACGGGGAATTTGACCTGCGGTGGAGGAAACTCCGGCCACGGTGTTGTAGCGAGTTGTTTGATCTAGCCATTTCCCCTCCTCATCTAACCATCTGGTAGCGTGGTGGTT
The DNA here is from genome assembly GCA_041158445.1 of Bacteroidota bacterium. Taxonomy (GTDB): domain Bacteria; phylum Bacteroidota; class Bacteroidia; order Cytophagales; family Spirosomataceae; genus Aquirufa. The sequence goes on along the minus strand of JBEBBJ010000029.1, from coordinate 9,156 downwards.
ATTCATTTGACGACCACCCGAATGTGGGTCAAATTGAATATCAGGATGACCATACAACTGGGCAAAGTACTGAAGCCAAGTTAAATCACCGATGGCGGCGCCAATAGTTTGGTCACGGTAATAGCCCGAAATATAGTCTCCGGGGCGCATGGAGCGTGCTAAAGCGATTTGGCATACTTCTTTACCATCCCCATAAATACCGAATTTCGCCCGACCTGAAAACACCTCTTTACGCACTAAAAGACTACAAGCGCGGCTGATTGCAGCTAAGCGGTAGTCCTCCAGCACCCCAGCGGGATCGAATGAAAGGTCAGGTGAAGAAAAGGTAAATGAATTCAAATGCTTCGTCTTATTAAACACGTAAAAATACAACAAAATCCTCGGCGTCCAAACAGAATCCAGACAAGAAACTTGCCGAAATCTTTTATTGTTTATAGATTTGAACTCTACATAAAACCAATGAATTTACATATGAAAAAATTAATCGCCCTATTTGCGCTTGTATTAGGCTTCGCCTTTACTTCGAATGCCCAAGGTGCTTTGAAATTCAAGCAAGAGAAGCATGATTTTGGCACGATTACTGAAGGAACAATCGCTACTTACAGCTTTGAATTCACAAATACAGGTAAAACTCCCGTAGTTATCTCTAACGTTCAGCCTTCTTGTGGTTGCACGACTCCAGAATGGACAAGAGAGCCGGTGATGCCAGGTAAAACAGGAAAAGTAACTGCTTCTTTTAATTCAGCAGGTCGTCCTGGTAACTTCAATAAAACCGTAACTGTCATTAATAACGGGGAGGTTTCTCAAATCGTTTTAGCGATTCAAGGTAGCGTCGCAGCGAAAAGATAATTCGCACAGACTTATAAAAAAAGCTCTCTGTTCATCGCAGAGAGCTTTTTTTGTTAATCACGGTTCTTAAGACCTTCTTTTTCTCGTAGGCCATTAATCCAGCCGGCGATCTTCAGCACATCCGCCTTCGGTACGTGGCTCATCGGTGCCATTTCTGTGGCGAAGTCAGGCCAGTTTTCAGGCCTAGGCTTATAGACTAAATCTAAAATCTGCTGATTTGAATAATTGCGTTTCGCAATTTCCGTGAACGCTGGGCCTACCAGTTTGCTGTCTTTTGCGTGGCAAGCAGAGCAGGTATGTTTCTTCAATAAATTAGAGATCGCTAATTCGTAGCCTAAACCTTTACTCACTACTTTCACCTCTGTCACCTTCACGTGGATTTCATCCTGAGGTGCCGCCGCCACTAAAGCTGGACCCTTTGGAATCTCATTCAAGGTATAATAAGCCGTCTCATGCAATAAAGGCTCCCCTTTCTCATTCAACACCCCTTTCAAGGTAAATTCATGAATAAAGAATTGGCGAATTCCATCGATGGAGATGCGCACTTTCTTGCGATCAGCGGAGACTTCTACCCCCTTAATTTTCAAGTCTTTTAACTCGATAATCGGGCTACCATATTGGTGCTGGTATTTGTAGATATACGAGCTTATAGCGTAGGAAGCTGCCTTTTTAACGGAATTTACATCCACAGGCTGTGTAAAGCTGAACTCAAAACCGTCAGATTTTGCCTTGATCATATCAATCTCGAAAGGCATATTTCCGTTCCAGAAAAGGCGTTGTAATCCAAACTCATCCTTCCCTGTACTTCCCCAGCCACGAGAGGTCATACCCACGAACATGCTGCCATCCAGCCCAAAACGCTCGCGTAAAATACCCGATTGGAAACCTTCACGGTAGTTAATCGCAAAACCTTGGTATACACCGTTCACTTTCTCCAGACCCATGCGCATCACTTTCGATTGGCCTTGATCGGCTACGAAATACTGACCTGGGAATGGACTAAACTTTCCTTTCGTCGTGTCCTGTAAGATATCAGAGGTAGAAATACCCATGATCGCATGTGGGAACCAAACGGCTGGCAATTTAATCTTAGGATTTTTCTTCGCTGCCTCAAACATCGGCGAACCATTATCTTGGATTTCTTCCAAACTTAATTTCAATGGACTGTTAGGCTCTTTAGCCCATTTTAATCCGCCAGGATTACCCGCAAATTCACCTTTGGCTAAATGCGTCACGCGACCAGAACCGACCCAGTCACCTTGGTTTTCGCCATAAAACAAATCGCCTTCGTCGTTAAAGCTATAACCTGCCGGAGAACGTAAACCACCTGCAAAAGGCTCCAATTTCCCGTCTGGTGTGATTTTAACGAACCAGCCACGCCATTTGGCAAACTTACCTTCACCAAAACCAACCCAGGCCAAGTTCAAACTCACCCACATATCCCCGTTCTTATCAATCACTGGACCGTAGGTATATTCATGGTAATTACCCGATAAATCGAAGGTGTAGATAGGCTCATAAAGATCCGCTACGCCATCGCGATCTGTGTCTGAGATCTTCGTCAATTCACCACGCTGAGAGCAGTAAAATGCACCATCCTTGTAAGCTAAACCTAATACCTCGTGCAATCCACTCGCAAAGCGGCGGTAATAGGTTTGGTGACTTGTTTTTTGGTATGGATTCTCTACGATCCAAATCTCCCCACGACGCGTACTCACCGCTAATCGGCCATCCGGCATCGTAGCGAGGCCACCCACCTCGAGGTAAATCTCTTTTGGTATCGGAAGCGTCTTAATTTCGTAATAATCCTGCTCCTTTTTAGGAGTTGGTTTTGTTTGTGCAAAGGCGCCTAGCGCCATAGAAAACAAGAGTAAAAAAGCGGTATATTTTTTCATCGTTACCAAATCAAATCAAAGGTGAATTGTGCCCCTGAAAATGGCACCCGAATTTGTTGTGCGCCAGCCGGCGTTTTCAGCAGTTCAGCTGCTGCACCTTTCCACTCGATAAAGTTTCCAGGCTGCGAAGCTAGGCCATTTTGCAGTATAGATAAGTGATGCCCTGTGGCTAAAACTGCCTCCACATCACTTTTTTGTGGACTTGCCCCCACTAAACTCAGCGTTCTTCGAAGTCCATTACCCGCTGGCTGAATGCGATCTTCCACACGTAATTTCGCTGCCGTCCAATCGTACATGAATACCGGTCTTCCTGCCTCCAAACGATAGCCTTTGTAGACCAATTCGGTTGAATCAGGTTGAACTTGGTGCGCTAAAACTAAAGGAAATTTACCATCTTGAACGACATTTAAACCTAGCGGCTCAGACGTTTGTGGCTCGCCTCGGTTATCCCACATTTGGGTCGCATCTAAGAATTTACCACGCCAAACTTGCAAGATCGCCCCTTGCTTCAAATCGTACGAATAGTGTATCCCCGCAGGGTCTCCCACCTGAATCACGTGAGTCTTTTTCTTTCCTAAATGAAAGGCGAATGAACGCTGCAATACAGGTTCCGCATTGGCTTTCACTTCGATTAATCCGACCGCATCTGGATCTAATAGCGAAGTTCTTTCATGCAAGGAAACCAAGCGAGCTCCGATACGTTTCACGTTTAAACCCAAAGCCTTAGGACCCCAAGGGAAATCCTTGATGTGAACAATTTCTAATTGGTGCTTTCCTGCCTTCAAGAAAGTGGATGCAGGCACCATTTCGTTAAACCAATGGGCTCCATTGTTCAAAACTTTGCCATCAATTTTCAATTCGCCAGAACCAGTCCAATAAGTTTGGAATTCGTAATTATCATCCTCCGGAATGCTTAATTCGGCCTTGTAGTGAATCAAATAATCATTGTTCACCGGAATAACACGGTAGGTTAATGCTGGAATTTTACCTGATTTAGTTGGGCTAGTGGTAGGTATAATAGGATCCGTAAATTTACCCGTGTAATAATCGTAGGAAACTTCGCCAAGAGAGGCTGTAGGTTTTTCGTACGTTTCGTAGCGCAAGTTTCGGAACGCGATCGGGCCATGATCTCCTTGAATTAAGATGGGACCAAAAGGCGCTTCCTTATCAAAAATAGCGCCGCGAGTCATGCCAGAAACTTCGATATTTTCCTGAACCAAAACTCCATTTAAAATGACTTTTTTGAAGATGGCATTCGCCGTTTTGCGGCCATTCGCATCGAAGCGAGGTGCTTGAAAATCGATTTCTAGTGTCTGCCAAAGGCCGGGTGCTTTACTCGCGTTTTGGCGAGGCGCATAACCTTCATACCCCTCATTCCCTTTTCCTCGTGCCTCATCCCAACGCTCATAAATACCTCCACAATCATTGTATTTCACCGTTTTCTTTCCCCACGAATCGAATAATTGTACCTCATAGCGACCTTGCAAATAGATACCTGAGTTCATTCCTTTAGGCAACATGAAATCAACCAAAAGACGAATATCTCCGTGTTGCATTTTGGACTTCAAATCATCGCTACGGTGGTATTTACCTCCGCGCAAGGTATTCACTAGAACTCCCTGCCCAGGACTAACTTGAAAAGCAGTGTCCGAATAGTTCGAAAAGACCGCTTGTTCAATGGTCCAATTCTTGCTGGGTTGGTCAAAAGCGGATAAATCAGTGAGAGGAATCGATTGCTGAGCCCAGGCACAAAGAGGTGCAACGAGCAGCAACGAAAAGAGGATTTTTTTCATGGTTAAAACAAGGTTTAAGCAAATCTACCTAAAATCATTCTGCCGTTTCATCGGCACATTCAGGATAGTGGTAGAAAATATACTGGAAATATAAGGAAGATTATCTTAATTTGGATTCGCTGATTACAAAAAGCAAAATAAAACCCGATGATACAAAAGACGTTTAAACTCAGGAACCTGCTATTGCACCTGTTTTTTTGGGCTTTCCTGATTGCGCTCCCGATTCTATTAGGACCGAACACTAATTCGAATAATCCGGAAGAAATTCGCCGTTCGTATTTTTGGATCTTCTACATGACCAGCTTCACGGTCATTAATATCCCCTTCTTTTACTTAAATACAGAGGTCTTATTGCCTAAATTATTGCGTGCAAAAGGGGTCATTATCTACTTATTGACGCTGATAGCTGCGATTGTTTTCATGCTCTATGTGCACGAAGAATTATTCCATTGGGTATATGCTCATTTCTTCCCAGGAAACCATTCAGGTGGCGGGGCGAGAAGAGGGGCATTGATGCGCATGATTTTCCAGTTATTGTTCTATGCGGCAATCGGTACATCGTATCGCCTGATTTCAGACCGGATGAAAGAGGATGAGCAGGTCAAAGAACAGGAAAACGAACGCTTAAAGTCTGAGCTTTCTTTCTTGAGATCTCAAATCAGCCCCCATTTCATGTTTAATGTGTTAAACAGTGTGGTTTCTCTATCACGCAGAAAGCCCGAAATGGTGGAGCCGGTGGTGGTAAAATTATCCGAATTGATGCGTTACATGATCTATGAGACGAATGATTCGATTGTTCCCATTAGTAAAGAATTGACCTATTTAGAGAGTTATATTGACTTGCAAAAAATCCGTTTTGGCAATGATATTGACATTCAATTCAAGCACCAAATAGGACCTCAATCAAGCAGCATCGAACCTATGCTATTGATTCCCTTCGTAGAAAATGCCTTCAAACATGGCGTAGGTTTCATTGAAAACCCGACGATAGAAATAGAATTAACGGATACGGCAAAAGAACTTAGCTTCCATGTGGCGAACAAAAAAGGAGCTGTTATAAACGAGAAAAAAGACGAAAGTTCTGGGATAGGATTAGCGAACGTAAAAAGACGTTTGGAATTATTATACCCTACAAACCATGAACTTACGGTAACAGAATCAGATTCGGATTTCGAAATTACCCTCACCATTCAACACATCTAATATGTCAGAGGAAAGCCTAGTTGAACTACCTGGTACCGTTTTAAAATGTTTAGCAGTGGACGATGAAAGTCTTGCCCTAGATTTAGTGGAGGATAATATTTCCAAAGTCCCTTTTCTTCAACTCGTTAAACGTTGCAGAAATGCGATGGAAGCGGTAGAATATTTAGAAAATAATCCGGTGGATCTTGTCTTCTTAGACATCCAAATGCCGGGAATGACCGGCTTGCAGTTTATAGAAAGTTTAACCACGAAACCGATGGTTATTTTCGTGACGGCCTACCAACAATATGCCTTAGACGGATTTAATTTAGATGTCATCGATTACGTTTTAAAGCCTATTAACTTTGAACGTTTTTTGAAGGCAAGTCACAAAGCCTTAGACTATTACAAGAGCAAACTCGTCCTAAACAAACCAGCAGAAGCCCCTAAATTAGAGTTCATTTTCATCCATGCTGATTATTCCTTGATGAAAATCATGCTGGAGGACATTCTCTACATAGAGGGTTTAAAAGACTATATCAAAATTCACCTAAGAACTCAGAAATTTCCGGTGGTTTGTAGAATGACCATGAAATCTATCGAGGAAAAATTACCTTCTACCGATTTCATCCGAGTGCACAAATCATTTATCGTCTCTTTGAGTAAAATGGAATCGATTCGAAGCCAAAAAATCAAGATTGGCGAGAACCACATTCCGATAAGCGAAAGTTATTCTGAGCATTTTTACCAAATCATCGGCTATCAAAAGCAATAAATTGTAACTTTGAGAATTGACCTTATTCTAACGCATGTCCATTCTTAAAAAATTAGCCGGCGAAACCCTCTCCTATGGATTCAGTACCATTCTGGGTCGCTCGTTGAATTTTTTATTGGTTTTCATTCACACCTCGGCTTTTCTTCCGGCAGAATTAGGCGTGAACGTGAAACTTTACGGTTATGTTGCGATCGCGAACATCATTTACACCTACGGAATGGAGACAGCTTTCTTTCGCTATGCAAAAGAGGCCCCAGAACGCTACTACAACATCATTTTAACGGCGATCATCCTAACTTCGGGACTCTTCACCATCGGCTTATTTGTTTTCGCTGATCCCTTAATGGCTACCCTAGACTACGAAGGAAAAGGTCAATTTATGCGCTGGTTAGCCTTGATTTTAGCCATCGATGCGGTCACCGCTATCCCTTTTGCCCGTCTGCGTTTAGAGCGTAAAATTCAATTATTTGTGAAGGCCAAAATCGTCTCTATCCTCATCAACGTAGGACTGAATCTGTTTTTCCTGGCCCTATTAAAGCCGATGCACGAAGAACATTGGGGACCTGAATTTTTACAAAATCTGTATTTCCCGAGTATTGGTGCAGGTTATATTTTCCTTGCAAACCTACTCGCAAATGCCAGCCTATTTTATTGGCTACGATCATCCTTTGCTGATTTCAAGTGGACTTTTGATGGCGCCGAAATGAAGAAATTATGGGTCTATTCTTATCCCATCATGTTCATGAGTTTAGCGGCGATGTTCAACTTGATGTTTGACCGCTTATTGCTAGAAGAGTTTTTACCCTCCGGATTTTATGCCGGTAGAACATCGGAAGATGCACTCGGGATTTATGGAAATTGCTACAAGCTTTCGGTCTTTATGAGCCTAGCCATTCAGGCGTTCAAATATGCCGCGGAACCCTTCTTTTTAGGATCTAAATCGGCGGAAAATTCCCAAGCCAATTTAGCCCTGGTGAGTCACTGGTTTGTGATTGTTTGCCTGATTTTGTGGGTGGGTGTGAGTTCTAATTTGTTCTGGATTCAAGGCCTATTTTTACGCCAAGCAATTTATTGGGAAGGCATTGCTGTCGTACCTGTTTTATTATTAGCTAACTTGTTATTAGGGGTGTATTACACGCAATCGGTTTGGTTTAAAAAGACGAATAAAACCTACATGGGAACGGTCATCACGGTGACTGGGCTGGCGGTAACCCTGATCGGAAATGTATTGTTTATCCCTGTTTACGGATATATGGCCTGCGCTTATTCCTTCCTGACCTCTGCGATCGTGATGACGGTATTGTGTTATGTAGGGGGCCAAAAATACGATCCCGCACCCTACCGCTGGATGGCAGCGATTGTTTACATCAGTCTAGGCGTTTTAGCCATCGCTTCAGGTGCGCTGTTTGCTAAATTAGAAATCCCGATGATCATCAGCCAAAACATCGGATTTATTTGTATTTTGGCCTATATATTCATCCAAGAATTTTCCTGGAAAAACGGAAAACCTAGCTTAGCCTTGAAATGAAAAATGAACTGAAAATGCAGTACCTAAACCTCAAGCTGAAAATCGGCGGGATGGTAACGCGTTTACAAGAATACGAGGGGGCGATGGCCGAAAAGCAGGCGAAAGTGGATGAGTTAACCGAAAAATTAGCCCAAAAAACAGAGGAGCTAGCTAGATCGATGAGACGGCTAAAAGAATTGGAGAAAAACTTTAAAAAATCAGATAATTTCGCTAAAATTGTAGCTAGTACAGATAACACAGCAGTTCCCACCGCTGAGTTGAAACAAAAGTTAGAAGAATATATTACAAAAATAGATCATTGCATTGACCAATTACGCAATCCATGAACCCTAAAATCCCTTGTAATCTACTGGTAGGCATACAAAGTATCGCCTTAAAGGTTAGTCCAGGCGAGGAGGCTTACGTAAGAAATGCAGCATCAGTTGTGAACAAGATGGTTCGTTATTACGAACAACAAACAAATAGTTCAGATCCCGCAGCCGTGATGGCGATGGTGGCCTTAGACCTGGCCATGTGTGGTTTGAAATTTGAAGTAGAACATAATTCGCTTCAGGCCGATGTGCTAGAAGAAAACAACGAATTATTATCTCTAGCAGCTGAGTTCACAGTATAATTCTCCTTTTATTTCGATTTTTCAGGGAACTAATGTATAAACACACATTCGTTCTATATGTCGACTATATTAACCTTTATTTTACCCCTTATCGCTGCGGCAGGGGGATTATTTGCCGGAAAAGTATTCTACTCGAAGGTAAATAAAAACATCGAAGGAGACGCCCAACGCAAAGCGGAGGACATCCTAAAAAATGCAGAAATCACTGCAGAAAACATCAAGAAAGACCGTATGCTAGAGGCGAAGGAAAACTTCCTACGTTTACGTGCAGAGTTCGAAGAGGAGTCCCAAAACAAGAAAGGAATTCTCTTAGAAAACGAACAAAAATTACGCGAGAAAGAGCGCACTTTAGCACAGCAAGCAGAACAACAACGTGCAGCTGAGCAAGAATTACACTCGGCGAAACAGAGCGTTCAAGCGAAAGAAGAAAACTTCCGCAAGAAACTAGAAGATGTTGAAAAGAAACGCGAGGAAGCAGAAGCGATGCTAGCGAATCAGATCAGCCAATTAGAGAAGATTGC
>JBEBBJ010000028.1:0-12555 GCA_041158445.1 Bacteroidota bacterium | reverse complement strand
CTGTTTGAATCAGGTAAGAGCCAAGAAATGCGCGGATTAGCCTTTGGAATCCGATTATTGTAAAAATTTATTGGAAATTTTTCACAGATGTGTTTGCGGAAATGAAAAAATGAGCTACTTTTGCGAACTATTTCAGTGGAACGTTACACTGAAAGCACAAATGAAGGGGATATACCAGAGCGGCCAAATGGGGCAGACTGTAAATCTGCTGGTGAATGCCTACGGTGGTTCGAATCCATCTGTCCCCACCATTTTTTTATTACCTTGAATCCTTTTTACAGGAGGATTCAGCAAGCGGGAGTAGCTCATTTGGTAGAGCGATAGCCTTCCAAGCTATAGGTGGCGGGTTCGAGCCCCGTCTCCCGCTCGAAACGAAAAATGTTGCTAAGGGAGAAATCCCTCTTAGCGATATTTTTGTTTTTAGTTAATCGAAAGAGATTAACGAGAGGCCGCAAGGTTATGCCTTTGTAGCTCAGTGGTAGAGCACTTCCTTGGTAAGGAAGAGGTCGGCAGTTCAATCCTGCTCAAAGGCTCTACGATAAAGCGAGGCCCATTGAACGAGTAACATTTGAAACTTTTTATAATAAATTAAAAACTAAATAATCATGGCAAAAGAGAATTTTGACCGAAGTAAACCCCACGTTAACATTGGTACGATTGGCCACGTTGACCACGGTAAAACAACCTTGACAGCTGCTATCACTAAAGTTCTTTCTGAAAAAGGTCTTGCTGAGAAAAAAGATTTCTCTTCCATTGACTCTGCTCCAGAAGAAAAAGAACGTGGTATCACGATCAACACTGCGCACGTAGAGTACGCAACAGCTAACCGTCACTACGCACACGTTGACTGCCCAGGTCACGCCGATTACGTAAAGAACATGGTTACTGGTGCTGCACAAATGGACGGTGCTATCTTAGTAGTTGCTGCTACAGATGGTCCAATGCCACAAACTCGTGAGCACATCCTTTTGGCTCGCCAAGTAGGTGTACCTCAATTGGTAGTTTTCATGAACAAAGTGGACATGGTAGACGATCCAGAATTATTAGAATTAGTTGAAATGGAGATCCGTGAGCTTCTTTCATTCTACGAATTCGATGGCGATAACATTCCAGTAATCCAAGGATCTGCTTTAGGTGGATTGAACGGAGATGGCAAGTGGGTAGCTACAATCGAAGCGTTAATGGATGCAGTAGATTCTTGGATTCCACTTCCTAAGCGTGATGTTGATAAGGCATTCTTGATGCCAGTTGAAGACGTATTCTCGATCACAGGTCGTGGTACTGTAGCAACAGGTAAAATCGAGACTGGTGTTATTAACTCAGGTGAAGCAGTTGATATCTTAGGTATGGGAGCTGAAAACTTGAAATCAGTAGTAACTGGTGTTGAGATGTTCCGTAAGATCTTAGATCGTGGTGAAGCTGGTGATAACGTAGGTTTATTGTTACGTGGTATTGAGAAAACTGATATCCGTCGTGGTATGGTAATCTGTAAGCCAGGTTCAGTGAAGCCTCACACTAAATTCAAAGCTGAGGTTTATATCTTGTCAAAAGAAGAAGGTGGACGTCACACTCCATTCTTTAACAAATACCGTCCACAATTCTACTTCCGTACGACAGACGTAACAGGTGAAATTACTTTACCTGCAGGAGTTGAAATGTGTATGCCTGGTGATAACTTAACAATCGATGTTACGTTATTGAACGCAGTAGCTATGGACAAAGGTTTACGTTTCGCGATTCGTGAAGGTGGCCGTACAGTAGGTGCTGGTCAGGTAACTGAAATCTTAGACTAATTTTTATTAGACTATACGGAAAAGAGCGGTCAGTGACCGCTCTTTTTTTTTGTACCTTGCTGACCTAAAATAATCCAACCTATGAAAAAATTACTCTTATTGCTTCTCTTGTGCAGCTTTGCCGTTTCAGCGCAAGAATATTATGAAATCAGAACTTACCAGATGAAGTTCAAAGGAAACACCGCTCTGTTAGAATCCTATCTTTCGAAAGCCTTGATTCCTGCTCTTAATTCCTATGGTGTTTCCAAAGTAGGCGTATTCAAAGATTACGGAAAACCAGAACCAGGCATCGTCGTGGTGGCTATTCCTTTCCCATCGCTAGCTTCTTATGCTGGTTACAAAGACGCTTTAGAGAAAAACGCTACCTACCAGGAAGCTGCTAAAGCCTATTTTGAAAATGTAGGTTTAGATAAGCCGATGTTCGAAAAGATCTCTACTTATCTTGCCAAAGGCTTTGCGGGACATCCTTCCTTGAAATTGCCAGTCACGAATCCAGGTCGTATCTACGAATGGAGAACTTACGAGGCCTATAATGAAGATGCCCTAAAGCGAAAAATTGCGATGTTTAACGACGAGGAATTGAAGATTTTTGACACGGTGGGATTACACAATGTGTTCTTCGGAGAAGTACTAGCCGGCGAAAATACTCCCTGCTTAAGCTACATGGTTTCTTTCGAAAACATGGCAGAACGCGATGCGAACTGGGCAAAATTTCAAGCAAATCCAGATTGGAAACGTATCTCTTCGGATGCAAAATACGCGAACAGCCACTCTAGAACGGTACGTAAATTCTTAGAACCTACGAGCTATTCTCAGTGGTAATCAAACAATAATGTGAAGGGGATTTGTTAATTGTCAAAATTTGGCTAAATTTGCAATCCTTTCTACGGGCATAGTATAATGGTAGTATGCAGGTCTCCAAAACCTTTGGTCAGGGTTCGAATCCTTGTGCCCGTGCTAAGTAAATTAAATACCGATATCGGTTAAATTATGAGCAAATCAACATCATTGATCAAAGAATCATGGACTGAGGTAACTGAAAACGTTACATGGCCTGCATTCTCTGACTTACAGTCGAGTTCTGTGTTAGTTTTGGTGGCTTCTTTAATCTTCGCTCTATTAGTAGGTGCGGTTGATTTAGTCTTCAAATCTGGTTTGGATTTATTTTACACTTCATTTTAATCAATAGGTTACAACCATGGCAGAGACTAAATGGTATGTGTTGAGAGCAATCTCAGGACAGGAAAAGAAGGTAAAGACCTATATGGAGAACGAATTAGCGCGTCAAGGCGTGTTAGATTCTGTTCCTCAGATTTTAATTCCTACCGAAAAGATTTACGAAATCCGTAAAGGGAAAAAAGTGATTCGTGAGAAAAACTTATTCCCAGGATATATCTTGGTAGAAGCTGACTTAGCCGGTGAGGTAAGTCACATCTTAACTTCCACACCAGGTGTTATTGGTTTCTTGCAAGCAAATAACGAAGAGGTAGAAGTAACGAAAGTAGAAGGCGGCAAGGTGAAGAAAACGAAAGTAATCGTTAAGAAACCTGTACCTATCAACCAAGCGGAAGTAAATCGCATCTTAGGTAAAGTAGATGAGTCTGCTGCAGTAGAAGAATTTGCTTCAGTTACCTTTATTAAAGGCGAGACGGTTCGCGTAATCGATGGTCCGTTTGCCACTTTCGAGGGTACCGTTGAAGAGATTCACGAAAACACGAAGAAATTATCCGTTATGGTTAAGATCTTTGGACGTAATACTCCTTTAGAATTAAACTACTCTCAAGTAGAAAAATAAATACCGCTCCTTCGAGCAGCTTGAAAAGTCCTGAACGAAAATTCAGGACTTTTTTTTGCGTAAGTATTTGTATTTAAGAATAAAAGCCCTAATTTTGCAGTCCGTTTAAAAAGCGGCAATCTCTGTTTTGAAAATTTCAAGAGGGGATTGGGCCGGAACGTCATTGTTACGCGGAAAGGTCACCCGGAGGGGAATCAGATAAGGAAGCTTCCACCCTTATTGGCAGATAAACCTCTAAATTCACTAAATAAACGATGTTTTAACATGGCAAAAGAAATAGCTGGCTACGTAAAGCTTCAATGCAAAGGTGGCCAAGCCAATCCTTCACCACCCATCGGTCCTGCCTTAGGTTCGAAAGGATTAAATATCATGGAGTTCTGTAAGCAATTCAATGCGAGAACTCAAGATAAGAACGGCGTAGTATTGCCGGTCCTAATTACTTATTACGCAGACAAATCGTTTGATTTCGTTGTAAAAACACCTCCTGCACCGATCTTGTTATTGGAAGCAGCGAAGGTTAAATCTGGTTCAGCTCAACCTAACTTGAAAAAGGTAGGTTCAGTAACTTGGGATCAAGTACGCGTTATCGCGGAAACTAAGATGCCGGATTTAAACTGTTTTACAGTTGAAGCAGCAATGAGTATGATTGCTGGAACGGCTCGATCAATGGGAATTACTGTTTCTGGTGATAAACCGTTCTGATTTAACCATCAGAAATAAACATTTTAATTAAAAGGTAATGGCAAAACTTACGAAGAAAATAAAGGAAGCCCTTTCAAAATACGATGCAACGCAAGCGTATTCGCTTGAAAAAGCAGCGGAGATTTTGAAAGAAATTTCTTATACAAAATTCGATGCCTCAGTGGATATTGATGTCCGCTTAGGAGTAGATCCCCGCAAAGCAGACCAAATGGTTCGTGGCGTGGTTGCCCTACCTCACGGAACCGGGAAAGATGTACGCGTATTAGTACTTTGTACACCCGATAAAGCAGAGGAGGCAAAAGCAGCCGGTGCTGATCACGTAGGATTAGATGATTACATTGCAAAAATCGAGAGCGGCTGGACCGATATCGACGTAATCATTACTATGCCGACTGTGATGGCAAAATTAGGCCGTTTGGGACGTGTTTTAGGACCTCGCGGTCTGATGCCTAATCCAAAGTCAGGTACTGTAACTTTGGAAGTAGGAAAAGCAGTAAACGAAGTAAAAGCTGGTAAAATTGACTTTAAAGTTGATAAAACTGGTATCATCCATACCTCTATTGGTAAGGTGAGCTTTGGAGCTGATAAAATTGTAGATAACGCTTTAGAAGTAATCAACACGTTGATTAAGTTAAAGCCGTCATCTGCGAAAGGAACTTATGTTAAATCGATCAACTTATCTTCAACGATGTCTCCGGGTATCATTATTGATAAGGGAACTGTAGCTGGATTGTAATCATGACAAGAGAAGAAAAAAATCAGATTATTGATGAGTTGAGCGAAAAGTTCGCGTCAACTCCGTACTTCTACATTGCAAGTACAGCCGGTTTAACTGTAGCCGAAGCTAATCAATTCCGTAGCCTTTGCTTTCAGAGAGGTGTTGAATACAAAATATTCAAGAACACGTTAATCTCTAAGGCATTAGCTAAGACTGGAACGGATTATTCCTCTTTAGATGCAGAAGTTTTGACAGGCATGTCAGGTATCATTTTCGCAACTGAAAATGCTAAAGTACCTGCAAAATTGATCAAAGACTTCCGTAAAGAAGCTGGAAAAGATAAAATTGCATTCAAGGCTGCGTCTATCGAAGGTGGCATTTACATTGGCGAAGGTCAATTAACTGCACTTGAGAACATCAAGTCTAAGAACGAGATGATTGGCGAAGTTATTGGCTTATTACAATCGCCTGCTAAAAATGTTGTTTCAGCATTACTAAGCAGCGAGAAGAAATTAGCTGGTATCGTGAAGACTTTGTCTGAGCGCCCTGAGTAATTATTACCAAGTTTTACCGGAGTGAATACTCCAATAAATTATTAATTCTTAACAATTAAATTTTCAAAAAATGGCAGATTTAAAAGCGTTCGCTGAACAATTAGTGAACTTAACTGTAAAAGAAGTAAATGAATTAGCTACTATCCTTAAGGATGAGTATGGTATCGAGCCAGCTGCTGCTGGTGCTGTTATGGTTGCAGGTCCTGCAGCTGGTGGCGGTGCTGAAGGTGGTGATGCTGCTGCTGAGAAATCATCTTTTGATGTAATCTTAAAGTCAGCTGGTCCTAACAAATTAGCTATCGTTAAATTAGTGAAAGACTTAACTGGTTTAGGTTTGAAAGAAGCTAAGGATGTAGTTGATGCTGCTCCAAAGGCTGTTAAAGAAGGTGTATCTAAAGACGAAGCTGAAGGTTTGAAGAAATCTTTAGAAGAAGCTGGTGCTGAAGTTGAATTGAAGTAATTCAACCTTACCTATCTTACGAAAAAAGGGAATGGCAACATTCCCTTTTTTTTGTTTAAACCCGTATCTTTGTCCCCTCATTTTCCCTTTATTCTATGCACAATCTGATCAAAATGCTTCCGGATTCCATCGCAAATCAAATTGCGGCGGGCGAGGTAGTGCAGCGACCAGCCTCTGTGGTGAAAGAATTAATGGAAAACTCGATTGATGCGGGAGCAAGTTCTGTCCAATTAATCGTCAAAGAAGCAGGCAAAGTGAGTATTCAGGTCATCGACGATGGCAAGGGAATGTCTCCTCAAGATGCGATCATGTGTTTTGAACGTCATGCCACTTCGAAGATTAGTAAGGCCGAGGATTTGTTCGCGATTCGCACGATGGGATTCCGTGGCGAAGCCTTAGCTTCGATTGCCTCTGTAGCCCAGGTCGAATTAAAGACCAAACGGGAAGAGGATGAATTAGGTAGTTTATTGCGCATGGAAGCCTCCGTGCTGAAAGAGAATGAACAGATAGCCGCACCTAAAGGCACGTCGATCTTAGTCAAAAACCTCTTCTATAACATTCCCGCACGTCGTAATTTCCTGAAATCCAATCCGGTAGAAATGCGCCATATTTTGGACGAATTCCAACGCATTGCGCTAGCAAATCCGGAGATCAAGTTTTCACTCATCCAAAATGAGCAAGAAACCTATTCCCTACCCGTAGAGAAATTAGGGAAGCGGATTGTGGATTTGTTTGGCAAAAGCTACCGCGAACAATTAGCGGCTTGTGAGGAAAACACGAATTACGTCAGCATTAAAGGCTATGTAGGCCGCCCAGAATATGCGAAAAAGACCAGAGGGGAGCAATTCTTCTTTGTGAATAATCGCTTTATCAAGAGTTCATATTTGCACCACGCGGTGATGAGCGCTTACGAGCGCTTAGTGCCGGAAGGGACCTTCCCTTTTTATGTGTTGTTCTTAACGATCGATCCAGCTCACATTGATATCAATGTGCATCCGACGAAGACAGAGATCAAGTTTGATGACGAGCGATCCATCTATGCCATTTTGCAAGCGGCGATTCGCAAGACACTTAGCTTGAACCATTTGATTCCATCGCTTGATTTTGATGCGAATGTGAATTTCAGAAATCCTGGTGGGGCTCCGATAGCTGCGGGCTCGATTTCTTCGTTTTCAGGGACGAATTCACCACGACCTGTTCAAGATGCTTGGAAGAAGTTATACGAGGGCTTAAATGACAATATTGAGGCCTTTGAGCGCCAAACGGTCGCAGATCCAGCAGCAAACTTGTTTACTGAGTCTGCCACGACGATTCAAAGCAAGGCGAATAATTGGAATTCGGAGAGTTCAGGCCATTCGAATTTCCAGGTCATTCAGATTTTAAATAAGTATTTAGTCGTGACTCTCTCCGGCGGAATGCTCTTAATCGATCAGAAAAAGGCTTATCAACGGATTTTATTCGATCAATTCTCTGAGAATTTAGTCAAGAAGAATGGGGTGTCGCAACAACTGTTGTTCCCTCAGATTTTACGCATTAACCCGGCGGATGCAGTTTTAGTGGAAGAAATTCTGGGAGACATTACCGATTTAGGTTTTGGCTTAACGAAGGATGCAGAGGAAAAATATTGGATTCAAGGTGTTCCTGCAGGGATAGGCGAGGAAGATGGCCAAAATTTATTAGAAGGAATTTTAGAGCAAGTAAAGAATGAGGCGTCGGATTTAGGCCAAAACCACTCCGAAAAAATCGCCCGCATCTTAGCAAACCGGGCCGCTATGCGATACCAAGCAAAGAAATTACAATCAGAGGAGATGTCAGCCTTAGTCGAACAATTATTCGCAAGCACGAATCCAACCTATTCTCCGAATGGAGAAATCATCAGTCGCCAATTCAACGACACGGATATCAGTCAATTAATTGGCTAATTCTTTTGCCCGATCTTTGGCGGCAATTATTCCTTTCTGCAAACCTTCCGCTACCGCGCTTTCTTGGAAAGTCTTCAACGCAGCTTCAGTCGTTCCTCCTTTAGAGGCTACCGCCTGAATCAATTCATCCAAGGTCTTGTCACTTGTTTGCATCAAGTGATATGAGCCTAACATTGTTTGCTTGACTAATAAAGAGGCCATAGCAGGCTCAAAACCCATCTTAACCCCAGCATCAATCATCGCCTTAATTAGGTAAAAGAAATACGCTGGACCACTCCCACTTAAACCCGTCACCGCATCTAATAAACTCTCCTCTTCTAAAAATACGGCACGCCCTGTTGAATTAATGAGGTTCTCCACCTTCCGAATATCGGACATGCCTACGGCAGATGCGGCCGCAAAAGCCGTCATCCCCATCCCTAAAAGGGCTGGTGTATTGGGCATAGCTCGAACGACTAAATCATGGGATAAACTAGTTTGAATATTCGCGATAGGAATACCCGCCATAATGGAAAGTACGATTTGATTCGGCTGAATGAACCGAGCAAGTTCTGCAGAAACGGAAGGATAATCCTGTGGTTTAACGGAAAGAATGATCAAATCCACAGTGGAAACCTTTTCTGAAATCGTGTCCACCACAATTCCCGCCTTTTGCTCTTGCAAAATATCCCCACGCTCTTTGTTTTTCTCGATGAGAATTAACTCTTCCTTCGCAACTAAATTGTATTGAATAAAGGAATTAGCGAAGGCCATTCCCATGTTTCCACAACCAATGATGGCTATTTTCATCTTATTTATCTTTAAATAGTTGTGCTAAATACTGGTCCAAAGCCGCCCCTCTAAGTCCTTTTGCCAAAATACGTCCCTCTTTATCCAAAAGAAACGTCTGTGGAATGGAATTCACTTGGTAAGCCTGTGCTCCAGCTGAGCTCCAATATTTCAAATCTGATACATGTTTCCAAACCAATTGGTCTTTCTCGATGGCCTTCAACCAGGCCTCCCGATCTTGGTCTAAACTCACCCCATAAATCTCAAATCCCTTGTCTTTATAGGCGGCATAGGTTTTCACTACGTTCGGGTTCTCCCGGCGGCATGGACCACACCAACTCGCCCAAAAATCAATCAATACATATTTCCCTCGCAAGGAACTCAAGGCTAAATTAGGTCCCTCTGGGGTCGCCAAATTAATTTCCGGAGCCATAGCTCCCTCATTTACTCCTTGCAGTCGCTGCAGATTAGCCACGAATTGTTTCACCTGTGGATGATTCGGTCTCGCCTTGGCTAATCGATTGGCAATATCTTCTAGCGAAGCCATCTCCTTTTCGGCTGGCAAAAAATTAGTCGCCCAAAGGGCCACTAAATGGCTTCCCATTTGCGGAATCAACTCTTTAATCTTAGCCGTACTAGTAGCTTGAGCTTGCGTAAACTCTGCTTGAATTCTTTTTTCTTGCTTCGGATCGACTTGGATTTCTTGGTTCCACTTGCGGACTTTCTTCTCCATCTCTTTCGAAATAGCCATCAATTCCAGCATAAATTTCACATTCGGATAATCCCCCTTTAGTGTGAAATTGCTTTTCCCTTCCTCGTCATTTACTCCATCAGCTTCTACATCGATCGTCTCGCCACCCTCGAGAATGACCAACACTTTTTGGGGCTTAGGCGTATCAAAGAAATTCACTAGATAGAAAGCCCCCTGATCTTTCACCTGCCCTTTGAAGCTTACCTTTTGCTGAGCAGAAGGCGTTGCAGAGTCGACTTTAACGACTTTGCCTTGTTCATTTACATATTCCAAGTAGATTTTTTTTCCTGGGATAAGCGTTTTCGCCTGCACCCGAAGCTCAAAATTTTGAGCCTGTAAGGCAGTAGCAAACAACAGCAGGTATCCAAGTAGTTTCATCTAGGCTTTGGCTAATTCTTCTGATACCATTTGATTCACTTTTTTCGGATCCGCCGTTCCTCTCGATTTCTTCATCACCTCTCCGATAAACAACGCCACTAAACCCTTCTTCCCTTTTTGGTATTCCTTCACCTTATCTGGATAGGCTGCAATCGCCTCCTGAACCCAGGTAAGCAATTCGTCCCCTGATTGCGCATTCAACCATCCCTGCTCTTCCACCAGTTTCATCGGAGACTTCGCTGGGTTTTCGATGGCCAAAGGAAACAATTGATGTGCCGCTAAATTATGCGTCAGCGTTCCCTTTTCCACCAATTCAATAATTTCTGCCAGGTGTTTAGGGCTCAATTCAAAATCCGTAATCGATTGATTATTCTCATTTAAATGAGATTTAACAGGTCCCATTAACCAATTTGAAACAGATTTATAGGCCTTCGTATGAGTCGTAACCTCTTCAAAATAAACTGCCATTTCACGCGTATCCGATAAGAAATGGGCATCATACGTAGGTAGGCCAAAATCCCTCACCAGCTTTTGTTCCTGTTCCCAAGGCAAAAGTGGCATCGTCGCTTTTATTTCTTGCAACCATGATTCTGATATCTCTAAAGGCGCTAAATCTGGCTCTGGGAAATAACGATAATCATTCATCGTCTCTTTCACCCGCATCGAATGTGTTAGCCCGGTATGCGCATCAAACGTCCGTGTCTCTTGAATTAAGGATCCGCCTTCATTCAACACCTTCGTTTGACGAACAATCTCGTGTTCAATCGCCCGCTGAATATTACGCAGCGAGTTCATATTTTTAATCTCCACTTTCGTACCTAAGGTCGTCGTCCCAACCGGCCGAATAGATACATTCACATCAGCACGCAAGGAACCCTCTTCCATGTTTCCATCACAAATTCCCAGGTAACGCACTAATTTGCGTACTTCTGAAACGAGTGCAAACGCCTCTTCTGACGAATGTATAGTAGGCTCGGTCACCATCTCAATTAAGGGAGTTCCAGCCCGATTATAGTCTAAAAAGCTAAATGGATTATCTCCTTCATGTAAAGACTTACCCGCATCTTCCTCAAGGTGGATATGGTGAAATTCCATCTTTTTGTCGCCCTCTTTCAAGTGCACAACAATGGATCCACCGATACAAATGGGGGTCTTATCTTGGGTGATTTGGTAGCCCTTAGGAAGATCAGGATAAAAATAATTTTTTCTATCAAAATACTGCTTAGGTGCAATTTTCGAACCTAATGCCAAACCCATTTTAATCGCATACTCCACCACTATTTTATTCAACTTAGGCAAAGTGCCCGGGTGCCCTAAGGAAATAGGGGAAATTAAGGTATTAGCTTCTTGGCCAAAAAGTACAGGATCGCTCGCGAATATCTTCGAATTCGTCTGCAATTGTGCGTGAATTTCAAGGCCAATAACGGGTTGGTAAGTAATGCTCACTGATAGAATTTTATAATCTGGATAGGCTATAAAGATACGAAATTCCGCCGTTTATAGATATAAGCTAACTGATTTTGCAGGTACAAGCCGTCTTGTGCTTGTAGTTATACCAATAGGCTAAGGTGATAAATACCCCCAGGGATAACCCAAATACCCATTCGATTGATTTCAAACCAAGCAAAGTATCCAACAACTTGATAAGTACAGCAATCCCTAGAAAATACAAAGGCATAGGCTTGCGGTGTTTCCGATAGTCCTGCCAAAGCAACAATAAAGCCATCCCAAAACTTACCACCACTAAAATCCACTCAGCCGTTACACTAAAGGCGAAGGAACTCGCTAAATAGGGCGCAACAAAAAGAATAATGGGTAGCGTTAAGCAATGTACAGCACATAAAAGTGAAAGAAAGACTCCCACTTTTTCGGCTGGCAATAAATGTTTGTATTTTTTATTAGACATTTATCTAATTATTTAATCACTACAAGAAAGCTTAGATCTAAATCGGTACTACCTGCCTCTTCATCTCCTGTTTTAACCACCTTCCCATTTAATGGAGGCTGGTGTTTTAGGAGGACCTGTAATTTACCTGTACCTGGAAAATACTGCGTCTTCGCCTTTGCTTTCAAACCTACCGGCAACGCATTCTTATCCGTATCCGTAATCTGCATCGCTAATAAGGATATCGGATTCGGACGATACACGAATAAATGCACATCACTCTCTGTTTTAATATCCTCTGTAATATCTACCAAAGTCCCCTTCGACTCATCTCCAATCTTTATCTCTACCGTGTAATCGGTATTCTTAGCTAATTTAAGCGTATCAAACGCCTCTGGAGCTGTACGACTATCTCCGTCAATATCCCGAAACTTAAAAGATTTAGACACATTAGCGCCATCTGTAAAGACTAGCTCAACGGTAGTAATTAGCTCATTATCATCCGTAGGCTCAATTTCAGCCTCCTTTTTACAAGCAAGAAGTGCGACGAAAGAAAGGAATAAAAAGATCTGTTTCATTGGCTTTTGCAATAGTGTTGCAAATATAGGAAAAAAAAGGGAACGGAAAAAGGGTAGTCGGTAATCGGTAATCGGTATCTGGTAGTCAGTATCCAGTAGTCGGTAATCGGTGGTCGGTGCACCTATCTCTACTCTATAATCTATACTCTATTTCCTGATTACTGACTACCGGCTACTGGTTACTGGATACTTTTTTGACATAAAAAAAGACCCACACTTACGTGCAGGTCTTCTATAATAACTTGGAGCTT
>JBEBBJ010000027.1:0-13150 GCA_041158445.1 Bacteroidota bacterium | reverse complement strand
CTATTTTAAATTGACTACCGCCGAATTAATCTATCAATCCATTACTTCCCTAGCTAATCCAACAGAATTAGCCTGGATAGAGGAAAAAAGAGAAGCTGACGCAAAAGGCTTGGCTTTGGCCTTTGTGATGGTGCCGCGGAAGGTTTCTAAAACCCTCATTCAGAAAGATCCAGGATTATTAGCCGGATGGAATTGGCAAAACGGAACAGTAGATCAACTCGTTCGCGTTTATTTCTTAATTCAATTAGCAGATAAAGAGGAGGGCAAATCTCAGATTGAGACCTTATTCGATACAGCTGAGATGAATGAATTAGTCGCTCTTTATCGTGCATTACCTGCCCTAATTAAACCAGAAATCTGGTTACATCGTGCCACGGATGCCGTAAGATCGAATATGGGACCGGTATTTGATGCGATTGCTTTTGGTAATCCGTATCCTAAAACCTATTTCAGCGAATTAGCCTGGAATCAATTAGTCTTAAAATGCATCTTTAATGACAAGCCGATTCACCTGATTGAGAGATTGGATGAGCGGGCTAATCAAGCTCTGGCAGATACCTTAGCAGATTTTGCGCAGGAGAGATGGTCGGCTGGAAGGCGCGTTCCTTCACAGGTTTGGCGATTAATCCGTGAATTTGATACAAAAACAAAAAAACAAGACCTCGAAAGACTTGCTTCAAGCCCAGATCCCAACGATCAAATAGCAGCCCAGTTAGTCCTTAACAATAGCCCTCTAGAAGCCTGGAAGGTATTAGAAAAAGAAGAAACAGCCTATTAATATGTGCCAAAACCCAAACGAACATCCATTAAATCCATCGCATTTCGAAGGATCCTCTGAAGAAAAACAAACGGCTCAAGAAGTGGAAGGCGGCTTTGCAGCCTACACGAAGGGGATGAAGTTTTTCGATCCACACGTGCATATGACTTCGCGTACGACGGATGATTACCAAGCTTTGGCTGATGCGGGTGTGGTAGCAATCATTGAACCGGCTTTTTGGTTAGGTCAACCACGTACGGGTTTAGCTTCGTTCAAGGATTATTTTGCGAGTTTAGTGGGTTGGGAACGATTTAGATCGTCTCAGTTTGGCATTAAGCATTATTGCACCATCGGCTTAAACTCGAGAGAGGCTAATAATGAAGCCCTAGCAGAGGAAGTGATGGACATTTTACCCCTTTTCCTGCAAAAAGAAGGTGTGGTGGGTGTCGGTGAAATTGGTTTTGATGACCAGACCGCCGCTGAGGAAAAATACTACCGGGCACAACTCGAATTAGCGAAAGACATGAATTTGCCGGTGCAGGTACATACGCCGCATAGAGATAAGAAAAAGGGAACGGAACGCAGCATGGCCATCGCTTTAGAACATGGCTTAGCGCCTCATATGGTAGTAATTGATCACAATAATGAGGAGACGGTGAAGTCTGTTTTAGATCAAGGTTTCTATGCCGCTTTCACCATTTATCCCTTTACAAAGATGGGAAATGAACGAATGGTAGAGATCGTAAAACAATACGGTTCGGAGCGAATTATGGTTAATTCCGCTGCGGATTGGGGAATTTCAGATCCCTTAGCGATTCCTAAAACAGCTGCCTTGATGAAAATTAAGGGAATTTCAGAAGCAGATATTCAGAAGGTGACTTACCAAAATGCCTTGGATTCCTTCGCTCAAAGCGGACAGATCAACGAAACCGATTTTATTCATGGTCTAGAAATTGATCAATCTTTGAAGTTCAATGGCAATACCGTTTTACGAGGTGGCCAAGCTCCTCGAGTTGACAAAAACTCCATCTTCATCCGCTAATGAGTAAATTAAGAGCTTTTGCTGAATTAACGCGACCCGCTAACGTAGTGACCGCCTTATCCGATATTATGGCTGGCTTAGCAATTGTGGGATTTACTTTTGGGCGATTAGATTACCAATTCTACCCAGCCCTATTTTTAGGACTTTCTAGCATGTGCCTCTATGCCGGTGGCGTGGTATTCAATGACATTTTTGATCACGAATTAGATGCAACAGAAAGACCGGAGAGAGCCTTGCCTAGTGGGCGAATTAAACGCTCTGAAGCTATTTTCGGTGGAATAATATTATTAGCACTTGGTATTTTCCTCGCGTTCTGGCAAAGCCGATTGAGTGGGATTGTAGCCATTTTGATTACCCTTTTAGCGTTATTTTACGATTGGAAAGGGAAGCATATGCGGATTTTTGGCCCTATCAATATGGGTTTATGCCGTGCCTATAATCTACTTTTAGGGATGAGCGTATATGAATTAGGTGTTTTAGAGCATTTTCCTGTCATCCTTATTCCTCTGATTTACATTGCAGCGATTACCCTTGTAAGTCGGGGTGAGGTACATGGTGGCAAAGCAACTACTCTTTATTTTGCTGGATTCTTGTTTTTACTTGTCCATGCCTCACAACTTTATTTTGCAGAAAAAATTGAATTTGCGCTCGTTTTTGTGCTAGCCCACTTTATCCTGATTTTCAGAAAATTACGCATAGCGATCTTTGAACCAATCGGCAAAAACATTGGATTAACAGTAAAAACGGGGGTTTTGACCCTTATATTGATGAATGCAGCTTGGGTAGCATCGAGCGGACAATGGATCGTTGCCCTCTTTGTTTTAGCCTTATTACCCGTATCTTTGGGTTTAGCTAAGAAATTCGCCGTTACGTAAACCTATGCAATCCTTAAAACAACATTTTCAAGTACCGTATTCCTACGAGGTATTCTTCACAGAGCGTCTGTTTGCGGCAGAAAATCGCGTTTTTGCGGATTTCATACAAAACTATGGCAACCCTACTTTTCGCAAGAAAATCCTTTTCGTTATAGATAAGGGGGTAACGGATATTCAACCCAATCTCACAGCTGAAATTGTTGCTTATTTCCAAACACATTCGCCAGCTGATTTAGCCCCTGAAATCTTAGTCTTACCCGGAGGAGAGGTCTGTAAAAATGACCCTCGGTTTTACGAAGAAGTGATTCGGGCCTCAGATGAGCACGGAATTGATCGGCATTCGTTTGTGGCTTGCATCGGTGGAGGTGCCTTCTTAGACATGGCCGGATATGCAGCAGCGATTTCCCACAGAGGCGTTAAATTCATCCGAATTCCGACCACGGTTTTGTCTCAAAACGATTCAGGGGTAGGTGTTAAAAATAGCGTCAACTATTTAGGCAAAAAGAACTTCCTAGGGACTTTTGCACCTCCAGTGGCTGTATTCAATGATTACATTTTCCTTGAAAGCTTAGGGGAGCGCGATTGGCGTTCTGGAATAGCAGAGGCAGTGAAAGTTTCCCTCATCAAAGACATCAATTTCTTTACCTGGTTAGAAGACAATGCCGATGCCATGAATCAGCGGGATAAAACGGTGATGATCGAGCAGATTTACCGCTGTGCCTCGTTGCACATGCAGCACATTGCCAGCGGAGATCCTTTTGAATTAGGATCGGCTAGACCCTTGGACTTTGGACATTGGGCGGCACATAAATTAGAATACTTAAGTGATTTCAAAATCCGTCACGGCGAAGCGGTGGCGATCGGAATTGCCTTGGATAGTGTTTATTCACACCTAATAGGTTATTTAACGAAAGAAGAGGTAGGCCGCATTATAGATTTATTACAAAAATTAGGTTTTGCTATTTTCCACCCGGCTTTGGCAGAAAACGATAAGGTAAACTTAACGAACGGACTGAACGAGTTTAGAGAGCATTTAGGTGGCCAATTAACCATTACTTTACTCGAAAAACTAGGCAAGGGAGTCGAGGTGCATGAAATGGATTTCGAAATCATCAAGAAATCAGTCGATTATTTAGCCCAAATCGCCTAATATGAAAACGCCCTACGGACATCTGAGTTATTGTAGTAATATCCATACCGGGGAGATTTGGTCTGAGCATTTTGCGCAATTACAAGCGCATGTTCCTGCAGTCAAAGCACAGGTTTCACCTAACGAGAAGATGGGTTTAGGTCTACGATTCGCAAATCAAGCGAGTATTGATTTGCAAGACACTTCCCTTATTAGTGAATTAAAGACCTGGCTGAAGGAAGAGAATTTATACGTTTTTACGCTCAATGGCTTCCCTTACGGCGGTTTTCACAACACGATTGTTAAAGACCAAGTACACGCACCCGATTGGACGACGACGGAGCGCAGGGATTATACGATACGTTTAGCCCATATTTTAGCTCAGCTTTTAGAGGAAAATGAAGGGGGTATTTCCACTTCCCCACTCTCCTATCGCTATTGGTTTCAATCGGAGAAAGAACGGGAGGATGCGATGCTGAAGTCAACTCAGCATTTGCTAGAGGTAGTAGAGGTGTTAGACCAAATCGCAAAAAAAACGGGTAAGGTAATTCATATCGATATCGAACCTGAACCAGATGGTTTGCTTAGCAATCATACGGAATTCGTTCACTGGTACGAGGACGTTTTACTACCATCAGGAGATGCAACACTCATCCGCAAGCATGTTCAATTATGCTTTGACATCTGTCACTACGGGGTAAGTTTTGATGAACCGGAGACAAGTATCGCTGAATTAAAGGCGAAAAATATTCCAATAGGCAAGATTCAAATCAGTTCCGCCCTTCGCATCGATCTTCGAGATCAGGAAGAGGCGAAAATAGACGAATTAAAGAAATACCGGGAACCCGTTTATTTGCATCAGGTCAAAGCTTTGCGCAAAAACGGCACCTACGAAGAATTCAAAGACTTGGATGAGGCTTTCGACGCCTATCAGCCGGAAACCTACGACGAATGGCGAGTACATTTCCATGTGCCCTTGTTTTTAAAAAACTACGGTTTATTGGGCTCGACCCAAAAAGAGATTAGAGAGACATTGTCGATCCAGAAATCAAATCCATTTACCAACCATTTGGAAATCGAAACCTATACCTGGGGAGTGTTGCCAGCGGCATTTCAATTACCCATCGCGGATTCCATAAGCCGCGAAATCAAAACGATTCAAGAACTGTTAGGCTCATGAAAAAAACCGCTGTAATCGATGTGGTAGGACTTAGCGAAAGTGTAATTTCGGCTGAATACACGCCATTTTTATATGCTTACATCCAGAAAAAGCAGTTTCATAAAATAAAACCTCCCTTTCCTGCCGTTACGACGACTTCCCAAAGTGTGTATGTAACAGGGAAAAATCCATCCGAACACGGCATTGTGGGAAATGGTTGGTATGATAAAACGGATTCTGAAGTGAAGTTTTGGAAGCAATCCAACCCCTTAGTTGGTGCTGAAAAAATCTGGGAAGCGGCGAAGAAAAAGGACGCAAATTTCACCTGCGCCAAAATGTTTTGGTGGTACAACATGTACTCCAGCGCGGATTATTCCGTTACTCCCCGCCCTCAATACCATTCGGACGGAGTTAAGGCTCCAGATTGCTATTCTCATCCGGTAGACCTACGTGATGAATTACAAGCTAAGCTAGGCACCTTCCCGTTGTTCAATTTTTGGGGACCTAATGCGAATATCAAATCAACCCAATGGATTGCAGATGCCTCCATTTATGTGGATGAGAAATACGATCCCACGTTGAACTTAATCTATTTGCCACATTTAGATTATTGTCTTCAGAAATTCGGAGTGGATTTGCCGGCGATTGCGAAAGAATTGAAAGAAATCGATCAAGTCTTAGAGCAATTGATTACCCATTTTGAGTCGAAAAATGCGGAGATTATTCTACTTTCGGAATATGGCATAAATAATGTAAATACTCCGATTCACCTCAATCGCATCTTGCGAGAGGCAGGGAAGATTGCGATAAGAGAGGAACAAGGATTAGAATTATTAGATCCAGGCGCAAGTGAAGCCTTTGCTGTTTCTGATCACCAAATCGCCCATATTTATTGTAAGAACGTAAAGGAGATCAAGGCACTATTCGAAAAAGTACCTGGTATCGAGAAAGTGCTTAGCGGAAAAGAATTAGAAGAATACCAAATCGCCCATGAGCGATGCGGCGATATCGTTTTGGTCGCAGATTCTGATAAATGGTTTACCTACTATTATTGGTTAGATGATGCCAAAGCTCCAGACTTCGCACGCTGTGTCGACATCTTCAAAAAACCAGGTTACGATCCTGTCGAAATGTTCATGGATCCTAAAAACCCGCTTATAAAGCTCAGAGCGGCCTATAAATTAGCTCGCAAGCTGTTAGGGTTCCGCTATCGAATGGACGTAATTCCACTCGATGCAACCCTAGTAAAGGGCTCTCATGGAAGTCCATTCTGCGATGAGGCTTATTACCCTGTTTTCATTTCGTCGCAAAATATCAGTCAACAAATACAACCTACCCAAGTATATCAATATATTTGGGAAACCATATTCCCCAAATAACATGAAAAAGATTAGCACCATTTTTGCCTTTGTGGTAGCCATGATGGCATTCAGCACGAACATCCACGCTCAAGGAATGGATCCTCAAGCGATGATTCAGCGTCAAGTAGATCGCATGACGACAGAATTAAGTTTATCGAAAGATCAAGTAGCTAAAATCGAACCTCTCATAGAAGCTCGCATGAACAAGATGATGGAATTACGTCAGCAAGGAATGGAGAGAGAAGAAATGATGGCTGAGATGAAAAAAATCAACGATACACAAGCGGAGCAGTTCAAAGCGATTTTAACGCCAGAGCAATTAGAGAAATACAAAACGATGCAAAGCCAAACGCGTCAAGGTGGTCCACCTAGAAATTAAAAAAAATTGAGAGCATTCATTATTATAGGACTTTTCATTTCTTATACTAGCTTTTCTCAAACCCAAAACATTAGAGGTAGGCTGTTGGATAAACATATCCAACAGCCTATTTATTTAGCAGATATTTACCTTTCTCCTGGCAACCAAGTAGTTAAATCTGACTCACTTGGCTACTTTGCCTTTTCAAATCTTCCCTTAAATAGTTATCAACTACGAGTTCGAGCCCTAGGTTACGAGGAATTCAGCGTTCCTAAGATTGAACTTATCGCTGGAAAAGAAAGCTATTTAGCCATCGAATTGGAAGAGAAACCTATCTTTTTGCAAGAGGTGCGCGTTCAAGCAGAGAAGTCGAAAGAAGTCGCCAAAAACGAATTTACACTAGTTAGTGCGCGCCAATTTAGTCTTTTAGAGGCCCAGCGCTATGCAGGTGGATTTCAAGATCCTGCAAGAATGGCCCTAAATTTCGCGGGCGTCACAAACGCAGGCTCAGATCAAAACAATGAAATCATCATTCGAGGAAATTCGCCCAAAGGCCTATTGTGGCGAATGGAAGGAATTGAAATCCCTAATCCTAATCATTTCGGTGATGGCCAAGGTTCAACCAGTGGCATCATTTCCATGATAAATTCGACCAGTTTAGCTAATTCAGACTTTATGTCTGGCGCCTTCACAGCTGAATACGGGAACGCCTCATCAGGTGTTTTTGATTTGAGTTTACGAAGGGGAAATAATCAAAAGAAAGAATGGATGAGCACACTTTCTGTAGTTGGATTAGACGTAGCTGGGGAGGGTCCATTGGGCAATAAAGGGGGATCCTATCGAGTAGGTTTGCGGTATTCTACTTTAGAATTACTACTTAAATCCGGTTTAGTAAATATCAATACCGGCAATTTCAAACCCGCCTACCGGGATTTAAATTACTTAATTGAATTACCGACTAAAAAATCAGGCACTTTCACCTTTTGGGGTATCGCGGGGGCAAATAATACGGAAGATATAAAAACAAATACAAGTGATTTTACTAATAGCCAGGTAGTCGTAGGCGGATTATCGCATAAATTACCGGTTAAGAGTGGGCACATAAAAACGGTTTTGGCCTACATGACTGAATCCACAGAAATTATTCAAGAGACTAATTCGATAACCACACGAGAGCAAACTTATCAGTACCCAACCTGGCGTCTAAATTCTTATTATTTACATCGATTCAACTCTACCTCACAACTTAAAATAGGGGTTAATGTGAGTCAATTAGGGTATAATCTGTACGAATTTCGGAATAAACTTATTTACTTAAACGAAGATGACAAAACGTTTTATTGGCAGCAATATATTCAAATCCATAAAAAATGGACCTCACAATTGAGTATGACAGCTGGGATTCACCGATTTGAATTTGAGCTTAACCAGGCACAGGGATGGGAACCTCGAATTTCTATTTTATGGGAAACTAAATCTGGGGGACGTCTTGGCCTCGGCTTAGGTGTGCATTCACGCCTAGATCCCCTCTCCTTGTATTTCTATAAAAGATACATTGGTCCAAACCCTAAGCTGCCTAATTTTAATATTAAGCCAGCTATTTCGCTTCATCAAGTGGTTTCATATGATCAAAGAATTGGAGAAAATACACGCCTTAAACTTGAAGCGTATGTACAGAATATCAGTCAAGCACCCGTGGACTCGAATAGAAATAGTCCTTTTTCACTCTTAAATTATAGTTCTGGAATTCCTACCCAAATATTAGAAAATAGCGGGATAGGCGAAAATAAGGGTGTTGAATTAACATTGGAGCGGTTTTTAAGTAATGATTTTTACTATTTAATTACGGGCTCAGTATTTGACACGAAATACCAAGCGAAAAAAAACGTTTGGTACAATACGCAATTCAACAACAACTATGCAGCAAATGTGTTAGTAGGAAAAGATTTTCGCCAAAAATTTTCGTTGAATTTGAGGTATCTAATCAGAGGAGGTAATCGGTATACACCTATAAATTTAACCGAATCTATTAAAAGAAATACAACCGTTTTAACCTCTAGTCAACTAATGCAAGCGCAATATCCTACTTTCCAAAGACTAGATCTTTCGATTGCCTATAAACTAAATCGCGCAAAACATACCTGGACCATTAGAGCGGACCTTCAAAACATCTTGGACATCGATAATGTCATTGAAGAAAGATATGACTCAAATGCAAAAGCGCTTACCTATCGGTATGCGCTTCCACTGATCCCTATCCTGAGTACAAGAGTCGATTTCTAACTTATTTTCCTAATACGATATTCACTATTCGCTTCGGAACGACGATTACCTTAGAAGGGGTTTTCCCTTCCAAATGTTTGCTAACCTGATCATTCGCTAAAACAGCTGCCTCGATTTCCGCTGGCGTCGCCGTCACAGGAAATGCAAGCGTCAATTTCACCTTGCCGTTGAATGATATCGGGTAATTGAAATCATTCTCCTCTAAGAAAGCGGCATTAAATGCCGGGAATTTAGCGGAAGAAATGCTTCCTGCTTCCTCTCCTAATGCCACCCATAATTCTTCTGAAATGTGCGGCGCATAAGGTGATAATAAGATAACCAATTCACGAAGAACGGATTTCTTTGAGCACTTCAAGGCACCTAAATCATTCACGCAGATCATTAAGGTAGAAACCACCGTATTGAACGAGAAGCGATCTAAATCATCTTGTACCTTGCGAATCGCGGTGTGCAATACTTTTAATTCTTCTGGGGTAGCAGGCGCATCCACCACTTTCGAGGTATTCGCCTGATCGTCAAAGAATAAACGCCACACCTTGCGCAAGAAGTTATGTGATCCAGAAATACTATTCGTATTCCATGGCTTAAATTGCTCTAATGGTCCTAAGAACATTTCATAGACACGCAGGGTATCTGCACCGTATTTGGCAATCAAATCATCAGGATTAACGACGTTAAACTTCGATTTCGACATCTTCTCCACTTCCCAACCACACACGTATTTGCCGTCCTCTAAGATGAATTCTGCATCTGCAGGAACATCGTTACGAGATTTTTTGAAGGCTTCTATATCCAATACATCGTTTTCTACGATATTAACATCCACATGGAGTGCCGCAACATCATATTGATCTTTTAATCCGTGAGATACAAAAGTCACTTTCGCCGCATCCTTTAAGCGATAAACGAAGTTCGAGCGACCTTGAATCATCCCCTGATTGATCAATTTCTTGGCAAATTCCTCTTCTGGCACATAGCCTAAATCTTTTAAGAATTTGTTCCAAAAACGAGAATACAACAAGTGACCCGTCGCATGCTCCGAACCTCCAATGTATAAATCAACCGCTTTCCAGTAGTTAATCGCCTCTTTTGAAGCAAATTCTCCCTCGTTCAAGGCGTCCATATAGCGGTACCAATACCACGAAGAACCCGCCCAACCTGGCATCGTCGACCATTCGTAATCGTATTGCCCTTGGTACTTCCATTCCGCAGCAGCACGACCCAAAGGTGGCTCCCCCGTCTCGGTAGGCAAGTATTTATCAATCTTAGGCAATTCTAATGGCAATTCAGATTCCTGGATTAAATAAGGCAATAAGTCTCCGTTGGCCGCTGGTTTGAAGTAGACCGGAACCGGTTCTCCCCAATAACGCTGGCGGCTGAATACGGCATTGCGCATTCTATACTGTACTTTTCCTTTTCCTATCCCCTGCTCTTCTAACCAAGCCACCAAGGTTTCAGTCGCTTGTTTATAGCCCATGCCATTAATCATTCCTGAATTAATGTATTTGCCTTCCTTCGTAGGATCCGCTTGAATATCGATGTCTTTTTGGGCATCTAAAATAGCTGGAATCGGCAAATCAAAATGCTTCGCAAAGTTCCAGTCACGCTGATCGCCTGAAGGCACCCCCATTACAGCACCTGTTCCGTAACCCGCTAATACATAGTCAGCTAGGAATAAAGGTACGCGTTCTTGGTTCAATGGATTGATGACATAAGTTCCGGTGAAAACACCTGAAACGGTTTTCACTTCGGAGACACGGTCTAATTCTGAACGGGTTTTGGCCCAATTCACATATTCTTCTACTGCTTCTTTCTGTGCAGGCGTTGTTAGTTCTGCCACCCATTCGTGCTCAGGAGCTAACACCATGAAGGAAACACCATAAATAGTGTCCACACGCGTCGTAAATACCTTTATTTTCTTATCTGAGACATTTTCAATGGCAAATTCCACATCCGTTCCCACTGATTTTCCGATCCAGTTGCGCTGTTGTTCCTTTAAGGAATCAGCCCAATCTACTTCCTCCAAACCACGCAATAAACGATCTGCATAGGCCGTAATGCGCATTGACCACTGACGCATTTTCTTTTGCTCGACAGGATAACCGCCACGCTCAGAAACGCCATCTTTCACTTCGTCATTCGCTAGAACGGTTCCTAATTGTGGGCACCAGTTCACTACTGAATCATCAAGGTAGGCTAAACGAAAACTTAATAAGTAGGCATATTGCTCGTCCGAAGACATCGCATTCCATTCGGAAGCAGAAATTCGCTGAACATCTTCATCGCAAACGGCTTTTAAGCCGATGGAACCTTTGGCCCCTAAAATAGTCTTCAACGTCTCAATAGACTCCGCTTTATCACTTTCCTGGTTATACCAAGAATTAAATAATTGCATAAAAATCCACTGCGTCCACTTATAATACGACGCATCAGACGTTCTAACTTCCCTCGACCAATCGAAGGAGAAGCCCATATTCTTTAATTGCTCGATGTAACGCGTGATATTTTGTTCCGTCGTAATCGCCGGATGCTGACCCGTTTGAATCGCATATTGCTCAGCAGGTAAGCCAAAAGAGTCGAAACCCATCGGGTGCAACACCTCATACCCTTGCAAACGCTTGTAACGCGCCATAATATCAGAGGCAATGTAGCCAAGCGGATGGCCCACGTGTAAACCTGCTCCGGATGGATAAGGAAACATGTCTAGGACATAATATTTCGGCTTTGCCGGATTCACCTGAGCCTGGAAAGTTTTATTGGTTTCCCAAAAGCCTTGCCACGCCTTCTCGATCTCTCTGAACTGATACTCTGTACGCATAAAATGTTTTTATTGTAAAAGGAGATGCAAATTACGCCTTTTTTATGAAAAAATATTTACTCTACTTTGTTGGTAGATTAAGTGAAGTCTATTAGCTTTGTAGGGAATTAGTAAATCTATGCCTCCTAAAAGAAATTTTCCGAGTATTTTTAATGCCATCCAAACCATCTGGATGCGGGATCGTAGTATCACCGAAGTCATTATTCACATCAGTAATGCGCTTGCATTGATGATCGTGGGGCATCTTTTATTCACCTATCTCACAGCAGAGAAAGTAATAGCCGTTTTTAATACGGTGGACTCTTCGATTCTATATTATGTTTTGGGTGGTTTTATTGCCCAAATGATTGACGGGGCACTAGGTATGGCCTACGGCGTAACAGCCACTACCTTTCTTTTATCCGTGGGCATCACCCCTGCCGCAGCTTCAGCCAGTGTTCATGCGTCAGAGGTATTTACGTCAGGCGTTTCTGGTTATATGCACTTGAAGTTTGGCAATGTGAATTCCAAATTATTTAAAACGTTAGTGATCCCAGGTGTTATCGGTGCCATTTTAGGTGCCTATGTTATTTCAAGTTTAGAAGATTACGCGGGGTATATCAAACCCATCGTTTCTGTATACACACTATTTTTAGGGGCTATTATCATTCGAAAAGCAATTATAAAACGCCAAGAAAAACGTCAATTAAAGCGTGTAGGCTGGTTGGCATTATTTGGTGGATATTTAGATTCCATCGGTGGTGGTGGCTGGGGACCTATCGTATCCTCGACCCTCATCGCTTCAGGTCGCCATCCTAAATACACGATTGGTAGTGTGAACCTGACTGAGTTTTTTGTTTCTCTAGCATCATCACTTACTTTTTTCGCGGTAATCGGTCTAGGTTATTTACATGTCATCATCGGTTTAATTCTAGGTGGTGTCATTGCAGCTCCAATCGCAGCACGGTTAGCAAATAGGTTACCGGTGAAATCCATGATGATTCTCGTGGGTATCGTCATTATCATCGTCAGTCTACGTCAGATTATCTTAGGGGTTCCAAAATTTTTGTAGATATTTGCAGTCAATTGTCACCAAAGGCTAATGATTGTCAACACAGCTACACTTTTAGAAAAGTTTTTATCCTCCACCGGAGTTTCTACCGATACCCGTAAAATCCAAGCTGGGAATTTATTCTTCGCTTTAAAAGGACCTAATTTCAATGCCAATGCTTTGGCGGAAGAGGCTCTGGAAAAGGGTGCTCAATACGCGATTATTGATGATGCGGATTATTTAGCTGGAGAACGCACATTACTTGTCGAAGATGGGCTGTTAGCCTTACAAGCTTTAGCCACTGCGTATCGTCAAACCTTAACGATACCCATCGTAGG
>JBEBBJ010000026.1:0-19624 GCA_041158445.1 Bacteroidota bacterium | reverse complement strand
TTCACTAAATCTAATCCATAAGCGCCAAAAGTCGATAAGGCCAAAGCGGCAGAGGCCCCTTTCATGAAGTGCCTGCGGTTGATATTGAAGTTGTTCATAGGATGATCGTTAAGACTGATTCAGCCGGTATTTCTAGGTTTAGTTTTTCAATCGTAAGGTTCTTTTTTCGTCCTTCATTTTGAATAAGAAGCACTGTTTTCCCATCTGGACGCTTAAACGCAGCCGCCTGAATTCCCTCCGGAACTTCTATTCCTAGTCGAATAGAACCTGCAGTTACGAATTTGGCAGCCTGCATAATAATATAATAGGATTGATTACGGATGATATCCTGACCTGAGATGGTCAAGGCACCAAGGCATTCGGTGCAACCGCCAGGAGTATGCGGACCATAACTCGGATCATTTGCTAAATTCCATTCAATCGCCGTTTTTGCGTGATTATTTACCGCTCCCAAGATGACATTCTTCACGTGCCACATAAAATCCCCCGTAAAATCTCCTTTATAGCCCGTCCATTGCTCGGTGAAATAGAGGTCTTTATCTGGATGGGCAGCCTTCACTTTACTTAAGGCAGCAATATCCCCATTGTACAGGTGAAAGGCGGATCCGTTCACGTATTTTCTCGTTTCAGGATCATTTAATAAATCAATCGCATATTCTGGATGATCGCAATTGTGATCGTAAACGATGATTTTAGTTTGGATGTTTTGTTTTTGAAAGATAGGTCCCAAAGCCGTTTTAATAAACTTCGATTGCATTTCAGAACTCATGTACATACTGGGATTATTTCCAGGATGTAAGGGTTCATTTTGAGGCGTTAGGGCCCAAATGTTGATTCCCTCTTTAGCCATCGCTTGGATGTATTTTGCCAAATAATTTGCGTAGGCCACGTAATGCTTTTCTAACAAGGAACCTCCTTTGCTATTCGCATTATCTTTCATCCAAACCGGCGGAGACCAAGGGGTTGCCATGATTTTAATCGCAGGATTAAGGGCAATGATTTGCTGTAAAACGGGGATTAAATCCGCTTTTGAGGGTTCTAGGCTAAATTTTCGGGGCTTGTCTTCATAAGAGAAAACAGTGGCATCCAGATCCGTTGCACCTACTCCGATGCGCAAAACAGAAATGCCGTTTGGTCCAAACAACTCCTGTAATAAGGCTGCTCTTTTACTCGGTTCTAATTGTTGTATAAGTTGGGCACTGCCGCCTGTTAAGGTAAATCCAAAGCCATCGATGTTTTGAAAGCTTTGCTCTGGATGGATTTTAATCTTCGCACCTGTGAAATCTGCGCTCAGTTGATCCGTTTTTTGAAAGAAGGATTTTTGCTTAGGTAGACTTAAAAATAGTTCTGTTTGCGAAAAACAAAAGAACGGCAAGATAAGCAGCAGCACAAGTTTTTTCATAGGTTTATCTTATTTAAGCGAAGATAGGTATTCTACCACATCTCTGATTTCTCTTTTACTCATCAAGCTTCCCATCGGAGGCATGCCAGATGGAAGGTTTTCTCTTGATTTAATTCGAGAAACCGGAATTCGCAAAGGCTCGGCATCATTCGTCTTTAATTGCACAAGTTCATCCGTTTCTGAAATAATGGACCCTGTTACTTCTTGCCCATCTGTTAAAACGAAATTTGTGCTTCCATAACCTGGTGCAATACGAGCACTTGGTTCGATAAGAGCCTGAAGTAATTGTTCTCTACTTAAACGAGACGCAACCCCCTTTAGGTTAGGGCCTACCATCGTTCCCTCACCTCCTACGATGTGGCAACGAACACATTGTACGGTAGAATTGTATTGGAAAATCATTCGGCCATCTGTGACAGATCCTCCATACAAGGCTTCCTTGTATTCATCTGTTAAAGTACCTTTGACTTTTAGTGCATCTAATTTTGCCACCAACTTTTCTTCATTACTTGCTTCTACGGCTTCCATTAGGTCTAATTTAATCCCGGTAGGCAATTTATTGTCGACCATTTTATCGATTAATTCGGATAAGATGGCGGAAGTATTGGCCGGCTTCATCTTCGCCATACTCTGCAATAAAGCTTGTTGCTCCGACTGTGAACCCTTCTCAAAAATCGGTTTTGTAATAGCAGGCAATTCTTTTGCCCCTAATTCAATTTTATTTAAGTTGCTCAGCGCAATTCCACGAACGTTTTTGTCTTCATCATTCATTCCTATTTCTAGCATAGCACCTAGTTTTGGCGTATTTAAGGCTGCCAAAGAATTTAATAATGCCGCTCTCACTTTCGCATTCCCATGTTTTTGAAATAGCGCGATTTCTGCCTCTGTGAAATCTTTCAATTGCAATTCGGCCACTAACTTAGCTGTTGCGATTAATACATCTGGATTTTCAGAGGCTAAAAATGCAGGGATTTTATTTTGAATTCGAGCGATTACATCTGCTGGATTACGATCCAATACACCACGGTGGCGACCATCCACTCGATCCATGACCGAAGGGTTTGCCCAAGATCCTAACGTCGCGATGGCTTCAGCTCTCAATTCCTCTGAAATACCATTTCTCTCCGCATAAGCAATTAGTAAATCAATTTCCTTCGCAGTTCCCACTCGTAAGCAAGCGTTAATCGCTCTTCGGATGATGGCTACCTCTTTTAAATTAGTATTGCCTAGTGTAGCAGCTAGGGCTGGTAATGCTGCCGGAATAGACTCATCGTCGTTAATTGCTCTTGCGGCTTCCGCAACGATGTATTCATCTTTATCAGCTAAGAATGCTTGAATTCCTGGATGAGCTAACCTTCTTAAAACAAGCACAGCTGCGATACGCAAAGAGCGATTTGGTGAATTCTGTAAAGCTAGCATCGGTTCTGCTTGTCCGATTCTGGAAAGAGCTAAAACTGCGGCATGACGGATATATAAATCTTGGTCCGCATTCTTTTCGATTTGTTTCAATAAAGCAGGAATGGCTTGCTCTGATTTAATACGACCTA
The DNA here is from genome assembly GCA_041158445.1 of Bacteroidota bacterium. GTDB lineage: Bacteria > Bacteroidota > Bacteroidia > Cytophagales > Spirosomataceae > Aquirufa. Next base: position 16,675 of record JBEBBJ010000026.1, on the reverse strand, counting down.
ATGCCTGTGCTGCAAAGAAGGCTACTCTCGAATTTGCAGAGGCAACCAATGGAATCATTTGCGCTTCTGCTGAGGTATCATAGATATCTCCTAATACTTTCAGTGATTGGGCTATAATTTCCTTATCTGAATCGCTTAATAATGGAGAAATCGCTTTCGCAGCCTTCAATTGACCTAATCCCCAGATGCCATGAACGCGGGCTAATTGGTTCTCTTTCTGTTGTACCGCTTTTACAAAAATGTCTACCGCTTTTCTTTCAGCTAATTCATATTGTGCTTTTAGGCGAACGCGCTGATCTGCATAAAACAATAAGTCATAAAGCTGTGTTAAACTCTGCTTCGAATAATCTTGTTGAATGTATTTTTTTGTTTGCTCGCGTTCTGCTTTTAAATCATTTTCCTTTTCGTTCACATCAATTTTCCAGATGCGACCGTAGTTCTTTGTATCCCATCCGAAAATCCAGTCGGAGGCATACAAAGCCCCTTCAGGACCAAAACGAATCCCTGTGGGCAAAATTCCACTCACCACATCCTCCTCCGATTTAAAGTCGAAAGAAGCACCTTTGGGCTTTAAGTCAAATGACCAAATGTGGGAGTTGTTCGCATTACCCACGAACTCTACCAAGAAGAATTTATTCGTCCAGCGTTTTCCTAAAGCGGTTCCAGGATTCCAAAGCATCCCTGTAGGTCCATTGTGGAAATTACGAATCGGTGGAATGATATAGGCTGCCTGACCTTCCCAGCGAGGCACATATAATTTTTCATCCATCCAAACCTTATAAGAGTTGTTTCTTGGATCAGTATACTTACCATATTGCCAATTCGAACGCCATCCGGCATCAGAACCTTCCACTACGTGCACTAAACGCTCACTTTCACCTGGATGATCTCCATCATTATCGGAGCTGATTAAATTGCCATAATTATCAAACACAAATTCGTGCGTATTGCGTAAACCACTAGCATAGATTTCAAACTCAGAACCATCTGGATTCGATCTTACAATCACTCCTGAATTAGGATTCTTGTATTTTTTACCATCTTTTGCGGTGATATTAGCGCCTATATCTCCAATCTGCCAGTATATTTTACCATCGGGGCCCTCTGTTAATCCGGACATTCCATGTCCTCCAAAACCAATGTGAACGGCATAACCAGTTGAGATCGATTCCGGGTTTTTCCATTGCCCATTATTGTGCTTTAAACGCATCAAATCTGGTCCGATAGCCACGAATGCATCTTTCTTACGAACTAATAGTCCACCAGCTACGTCTGTTATTTCTTCATTGAAACCATGGAAAACGCGGGTCGACTGATCGGCATAGCCGTCGCCATTTAAATCTTCCACCTTATAGATTTCCTCTTTTTCCACTTTTAAATCCAACCAGTCATGAGATCCATCCCCATTCATGTCTGGAAGCCAGGTGTTTTTATCCGAGTTTTCTGGTGCAAAAGTGCGTCTTAGGAAGGCACGCCGGTCTTCTACTGTTTGAAATCCAATTGATTCAGTCATCCAGTCGCGGTGTCCGCGGATATCAAATTCAGATGCTTTGTTCCGGTTCGTGCTATTGACGAATATAGCTCCTTTGTCATCCACTGCGATGGCCACCGGATCCTGTAAAAGTGAATCTGATGCCCATAAATCAATTTTTAGGCCATTAATTAATTTAATCGGCTGCTTGTCTTTGATGGCTTTTGCATTTTCAACGACCTTGGCTTGATCTTCATAAATAATTTTGAAGGTATCATCTTTTCTTTGTTTAGAACAGGAAAAAAGGGCGAATGCCGTGCAGGAATAAAGTAAAAATCGTTTCATAGGTTTATTAATTTTCTTCATCCATCATACTACGGCGTTGTTTGGCCGCTTGTTTGGTGGTTTTGAATCGGTAGTTAAATGTCAAATTAAAAGAACGCAAACGCCCTTGAGATTCTCCACGCGTATAAAATCCAGATCCATCTCTTGGTTCTAAGAATCGAGACTCGTAGCGATTAATTCGGGAGTTAAAGATATCTAAAATACTGAAAGTTAGTGTTCCGTTACCTTTCAAAATATCTTTTGAAGCTGATAAATCCATCCAAGCCATGTAGCCTCTAGAACCTTGTGGCGTTAGTTGAGGGGCTTCATAATTAGCTCGGATTTGGAAATCTGTCGCCCCTATTTTAATGCGGGAACTATGTCTTGCAAACCAGGAATAGGTATCGCTTTTGAAGGCAGCATTTACATTAGAAGCATCAGTAATCGCTCGGAAAGCATTAAAACTTAAATCCGCTTTGTATGATTTAGTGAAATTCCAAGAACTTGCTACTTCAATTCCCATGGATTGCTGATCTGATAGATTGGCGGGTAATGTTCTCGCAAATCCTAAGGTATCTACGGTTCTGAAGCGTTCAATTTTTCCAAAAGTTTGGCGGTAATATACCGATGAACTGATGCTCCCTTGATCAAAATATTTTAAGTGCCCTAAGTCAAATGAATTCGTGAATTCAGGATTCAAATTTGGATTTCCAGAGAAGAAATTTCGGTTATCTGAGAAGGTCACAAAGGGAGTCAAATCATTGTAAGTAGGTCTTCTTACCCGTCGTGAATAACTTAATTGAAGGGAATTGTCTGGCGTAATGGTATACGTAAAATGCGCACTAGGGAATAGATTGGCATAATTTCTTGGATTCTTCTCCCCTGTTTCTTCCAATACAGTTTGAATATCCGTAGTCTCTGCTCTTAACCCGAATTGATAAGAGAACTGCTTCATTTTATTGCCAAAAATCAAATAGGCCGCCGAGATATTCTCTTGGTAATTAAAGATATTTTTCAGTCCCGGCACGACAGTAAATGCACCTGATGCTTGTTTTTCAGTAACAATATAATCGTTGATCATATTTCTGAAACTAGTGCGCAAACCCATTTCGATTTTTGCATCCTTTCCAATTGGATTTACGTAGTCCGCTTGAAGTATCCATTGCCGCTCAAACTCATCATTTAAGGCTTTTTGAACTTTCGTTAATTCCGGAAAGGCAGACCCGTCTCCTTTTTTGCCATATTGAGTGTAAGTTTGATCAGAACGTTCCCAATAGTCTAAATAACGCAAATCGGCTGAAAATTCTTTTCCTTTTTTAGCGAAATTCTTCTTAAAAGTAAGTGCATATTCGCCGTTAGGTTCTGCCTCTTTTTCATCTTGTTGACGATAGGTATCGCTATAGAGGTTGTATATATTACCTCGGTAATCCAAGTAATTAAAGTCCGTAATACGCTGGACATCTGTCCTTCTGTAGATATAGGAAGCTGTTAAAATAGTTTTGTCATTGAAGAAATAATCGGCACCTCCCCTGACATTATTGACTAATCCTGTCACATTATTCGAGGAATGCTGGTCTAAAATGTTCGTTTGTTTACCGGTATAGACTTCTTGATAGATACTCCCTCTACCAGGTGTTCTACGATAAAATACACCATAATTTACAAAGAAATTGAATTTGTTTTTGCGGTAGTCCATTGAAGCCTTGGTTTTGGTTCTTTTTCAGCACGATATTGATGATACCAGCCATTCCTTCTGCCTCATAGCGCGCTGAAGGATTCGTTATAATTTCTACTTTATCGATGAGATTACCTTGCAAAGATTGCAAGCCAGATGAGCCATTAATGCCGGCTAAAGTAGATGGTTTTCCATCGATTAATATCCGAACATTATCGCTTCCGCGGAGTTTAATGGCACCTTCAGGATCCACTTGGATGGATGGTAGGTTGCCTAAAATTTCAGAGGCCGTCGCCCCTTTGTTAGCTAAATCAGTCCCTACATTGAAAATTCGCTTATCTAGGTTGAGTTCCATGGAGGCTTTTTGGCCCTTCACAACCACCTCATTCAAGGTCTGATTACTCTCTTTTACAGTGATTAAACCCAGATTTACGGAAGCGTTAAATTTCTGATTTGCTAATTTCAGCGGCTCATAGCCGATACTTTCTATCAAAACATCATATAATCCTGGGGCAGCCTCGAGGGTAAATTTACCTTTTTCATTTCCGATGGTCCCAGTCACTAAGGAAGTCCCTTTAAATAGTCGGATGCTTGAAAATGGGACATTGACTTCTCCTTGAATCTTAATTTTAGATTGTGCAAAAAGGCTGTTAGCGCACAATAAGGCAAGTATCGGAAGAAGCCGAAGTAGTTTCATAGGTTTGGTTTAGAATATTCTTGTAAGTTAGAAAGACAATTTTACATTGTTTATACCCTCCTGACCCGATTTTATTCTTATTTTTAGGTAATAAATTTTGAAAATGAAAAAGATATTCCTCTTACTATTTATCTCCTTTTTAAGTCTAGCAAATCCGTATGCGGATCAAGCGAAACGAGTAACGATCTACCGCGATCAATGGGGAATTCCTCATATTTATGGGAAGACGGATGCTGACGCGGTTTTTGGCCTTTTGTATGCGCAATGTGAAGATGATTTTGCTCGAGTGGAGATGAATTATATCGAAAAATTGGGTCGAATGTCGGAGGTGAAGGGTGAGAAAGAACTAGCCTACGATCTATACATCAAGTTGTTGATAGATGAAAATGAGGCCAAAGAGGAATACAAAACAAGCCCTCTTTGGCTTAAAAAACTGCTAAATGCTTATGCGGATGGGATCAATTATTATTTACAAAAACATCCAGAAGTTAAGCCTCGGTTAATCACTCATTTTGAACCCTGGTTCCCTCTTTTATGGACGGATGGCTCCATTGGTGCCATTTCTACGGGTGATGTGACGGAACAAGAAACCGCCCTTTTCTATGGTTTACCTGCTCAAGTGGCGAGCGCTACATACCAAAATCCGGATGAAAAGCTAACAGGTTCAAATGGTTTCGCCGTAGGACCTGCTTTATCTAAATCCGGCAACTCCTTACTTTACATTAATCCCCACGTTACTTTTTATTTTAGACCGGAGGTTCATGTAGAAAGTGAAGAAGGGTTGTCTGTTTATGGGGCTGTAACTTGGGGTCAATTATTTATCTATCAAGGTTTTAACCCTTATAATGGGTGGATGCATACTTCTTCTGAAGTGGATGTGGCAGATGCGTATATTGAAACCACACGCTCGCGGGAGGGCCAGATGGAATATCTGTTAGATGGGAATTGGATTCCCTTTAGGACAAAATGGATTACGTTAGGGACTAGAAAAATCAAGACCTATTATAACCACCGGGGGCCTGTTTTAGCCGCTAGAAATGGGAAATGGATTTCGGTTCGCTCCTATAATAGGGCTAGAAAAAGTTTAGTCCAAAGCTGGTTACGCACGAAAACCACCGGTTTCGCTGACTTTAAGCGAGTGATGGAAATGCGCGCCAATACCTCGAATAATACGGTCTATGCAGATAATAAGGGGAATATAGCCTATTGGCATGGCAATTATGTGCCTCGTAGAAATCCTACCCTAGATTGGGGGATTCCGCAAGATGGCTCCACCTCTAAGAATGATTGGAGGGGTTTACATACTTTAGATGAAATTGTTCATTCGTATAATCCAGCATCCGCGTGGATTCAAAATTGTAATTCGACTGCTTTTACCGTTGCTGGACCTTCCAGTCCTTTGCGCGCTAATTACCCCGTTTATATGGCGCCAGATGGGGAGAATTTCCGGGATCGGAACGCGGTGCGTTTATTCTCTCAAACGAGTAAATTGGATTTGTCAGGGTTGATTGGGCTGGGTTATGATCGTCGATTAATGGCCTTTGAGGTGTTAATTCCTTCTCTTTTAGAAGCGATAGCAGGTGAAGCTGATCTCCAGGAAGTGGCGAATGAATTGAAAAAATGGGATTATAATGCTTCAGTGACGTCTATTGCCCAAACCATCGCTGTTCGTTGGGGGCTGAAAATTATGCCTAAAATGACTAAAACGAAGCAATTTGGGGGTGAAACCGACGTGGTGCAGAATATGGAAATCTATGCAAAAACGGGTTCTAGGGAGGAAATGCGCCGGGCTTTGCGTGCAGTGATGAAAGAACTTGAATCTGATTTTGGAACTTGGAGAGTGGCTTGGGGGGATCTAAATCGTTTCCAACGGATTTCAAATCAAGAGGTTCTGCAAATGGATGATGCTCAGCCGAGTATTCCTGTTCCTTTTACTTCCTCGGCCTGGGGACAACTTCCCTCCTATACGAGCCGCTCGATTCAGGGAACTCAAAAATGGTATGGGGTGAATGGAAATAGTTTCATTGCCGCCGTGGAATTTGGCCCTAAAATCAAGGCCTATTCGCTTTTAGCAGGTGGCCAAAATGGTGGCCCATCTTCCCCTCATTTTTTCGATCAGGGTAAAATGTACGCTGAGGGTCAATTTAAAGAGGTTTATTTTTATAAATCGGATGTTTTGAAACACGCAGTATCTTCCTATCATCCTTAAATCTTTGTATATTTAAGTCTAAATGAAAACCAATGCCTAATCAAATACAAGCTGGATTCGAATTTGAAGCGATCTTTCAGGAGGCCGCTATTGGTATTTTGGTAACGAATTCTCAATTTGAAATCATCTTATCCAATAAGTTCGCAGATAAGCTTTTTGGTTTTGAAACCGCCGAATTATTGGGAGAAAATATTTCCCTCTTGATTCCGAACCACTTGAAGGACAGACATCACGGGCATTTAGAGAAATTAGGCCACGAAAAACCAATTTCTCGCCCGATGGGTATCGGTTTAGATTTGAAAGCTAAACGTAAAGATGGATCTCTTTTCCCCATCGAAATCTCCTTATCACACTTTAAGGCTAGTGATAGTATGCACTACATTGCTTTTGTGAGTGATGTGACGTTAAAGCGTAAAGTAGAAATGGAGTTGATTTTGAAAAATCAGCAAATTAATCAGTTAAACGAGACTTTAGAGCAAGAAGTCGAGGCGAGAACTCAGGCGCTTCAGAATACACTGACCAAGTTGGAAGTGAATGCGAAGGAGTTGGAAATTTCGCTGGAGAAAGAAAAAGTGTTAGGGGATTTAAAGACACGATTTGTGTCGATGGCATCTCATGAATTTAGAACACCTTTGACTTCCATTTTAGGTTCAGCTACACTAATCGAGAAATATACCAAGGAAGAAGATCAACCGAAGCGAGAGCAACATATTAATCGAATTAAATCTTCCGTGAGTCATTTGACGGAGATATTAGAAGAGTTTCTCTCAGTTGGCAAATTAGAGGATGGGAAATTGGAAATTCATCCCACTGAATTCTCCATTCAGGATTTTATTCAGGATATTTTAACTGATTTCACTACCTATACACAACCGATTCGATTGGAGTTAGCAGAAGACTTTACCTGTTTTCAGGATGCCAGTATTCTTCGAAAGGTGATCTTTAATGGACTTTCCAATGCCTTGAAGTTTTCACAGAAAGAAGTGGTGTTACGTGTGCTACGCCGAGATGAGGTCGTGGAATTGTGTATCATTGATCAGGGAATTGGGATTAGTGAGGAAGATCAAAAACATTTATTTGAACGCTTCTTTCGAGGTGGTAACGCGACAGTGATACAAGGGACAGGTTTAGGATTACACTTAGTGGATCGATATATGCGATTATTAGGGGGTAAAGTGCAAATTAAGAGTGAATTGAATAGAGGAACAGAGCTGTGTATTCAATTCCCAAACAGATAAAAAGATGAACAAACGTATTTTAATCATTGAGGATAGTGTAGATATTCGGGAGAATACTGCTGAACTCTTAGAATTATCTGGATTTACGGTTGAAACGGCCTCAGATGGGCTGGAAGGTGTTCGATTAGCTCGAACCTGGAGTCCAGATTTAGTTATCTGTGATATTATGATGCCTAATTTAGATGGGTTTGGGGTTCTGCAAGTCTTCTCCAGTCAGGCGGATTTAGCGTCGATACCTTTCATCTTTTTAACCGCGAAAACGGATCGTGCAGACATGCGCAAGGGTATGGAAATGGGGGCTGATGATTATTTGACCAAACCTTTTCAGGAGGTGGAATTATTAAAAGCGATCGAGGCGCGCTTGAAGAAGTCCAAGACAATTAATCCTGTGGTTGAATCTATTTCTGATGTATCCGCAGTACATGAGGCTTTGGCCTTTTTAGATTTACCTAGCTGGGACGGAGAAAAGAAGACGCAAACACACGCAAAAAAGCAGGTAATTTATTCCGAGGGTGATCATCCGATTCGTTTGTATTATTTGGCCAAAGGAAAAGTAAAAACCTACCATACTAACAAGGATGGCAAGTATTTCATTACCTCTTTTGTTCAGGAAGGAGAATTTTTTGGTTTTGTGGATCTATTAGAAAATCAAGCCTACCGAGAGAGCGCTGAAGCCCTCGAGGAAGTTCAAATCCTAAGTGTTTCCTCTGCCGACTTTCTGCAACGAATAAAAGAAAATATTCACTTGGAGGTATTTTTCAGAAAAGCTTTGACCGCCTATTTACTAAAAAATGAAAAGCTATTAGTGGAAATGGCCTATCAAAGCCTTAGAATGCGTGTCGCTATGGTTCTTGTTGAGTTAGCAGACACCTATGGTAAAAATCATTCAGAGCCCTTAGTTATTAAATTATCCAGAGAAGATCTCGCTTCCCGTGTGGGGACGGCTACAGAATCTGTGATCAGAACGCTGAGTGACTTTAAAAAAGAAGGCTACGTAGATGTTAAGGGTGGCGAAATGACACTAAAAAGCATAGAGGGTTTAGCAAAACTCAAATACTAAACGGATGACAGATAATTGGACTCAGGCTTGAATGAGCTAAATAGTCTGAATAAGCCATCCCAATGCCCCAAGCACCTCTAAAAAGAAGCACACCTGCTACTAACCAGCCAAGGTATTGAAAAACGGCCTGTTTTATTAGTTTTCCCGTTCCCCATAGGTATAATTGCAAAGCGGGCAAGGTCGCAATTCCAAGCAATAGCATGCTGAAAGAACCATACAGCGGATTCGGTTGGATTAATGCAACACTTAAACCAGCCACCACAAGTCCACAAGGCAATAAACCATTGGCCATTCCTAAGACGAAATAGCCTATAGGCCCCATTTTAGACCCTATTTTCTGAAGTCTTTTCCCGATGGTTTGATGTAAAAAAGCGAGAGGCCCCTCTCCTATGTTTTGACTTATTAATAGCAAAATTATCACGCCTGCTATCAGGTAATAATAGGACCATAAATTAGGGAATAACCAAATAGACCCGATTCCTGCCACAAAATAGCCTAATACGCCATACATGAATATTCTTCCCAAGGGATATAAAATCATTCGGGCAGGTGATTTTCCTCGTGCATTAATTTGCGCCACGATGGGACCACACATCGCAAAGCAATGCCAGCTTCCTGCTAATCCAATGAGAAAGGTATAATACCAGGTGTACATTAGGGGATCAAAATGCGTTGCTCTTCCACATAGTTTTTACCAGCTTTCTCCCATTGCAAGCTTACATTCCAAGGTCCCTTGATCAGGAAGTCTGTCTGGATGAATGAAAGCCCAGAAGAATCAGATGTGATTTCTAGCGTTTTATCTAAAGTAGCGTTGGAAGGACGGTAAAAAACAAGGGTTCCTTTTTGGATAGAAGATGGAAATTGAATTTTCGCTTGTTTGAAATCTTCAGCAAATTGGATGCTTGCTTTTTCTGCCAAAGCTTCCGTCTGTTTCCGCTCATTAATTTTTCGTTGAAATTCTTGCCCATCCGCATAGTAGTTCTTGCCCACTAATTCGATGGATTCTTTGGACATATTGACATAAAAATAAGCCATAAATGCACCAAAAAGCACAAATGTGACGATAATTCCGTGTCCCCAATTAAAGTTAAATTTATTCATCTGGTTGTATAAAACTCGTTTTGATTATCTCTTCTTTTCCACTGGTTTCGGTAATCTGTACCGGAACCTTTTCTCCGTTCTTCCACTTGCCTAGTTTGATTTTTAGGAAGAATTCCCCTTTCGCCATTTTTCCCGGGTTCACTAAATTAATGGGTTTCCCCACCCACACAATTTGAAAAGGTTCTGGCGCATCTATTCTAAAACTTTGCTTCTCCATGGACTTATTCAACACTTCCATTTGGTATAAATTACTGACCTCGTTCTTCTTTTCATCCACCTGGAATATCATACCAGGAGTTCTTAATAAGGTGGTTTCGAAGTTTGTTCGCGTGATTAATAAAAAAGCGAGACCAGCAACTATCAAAGCTAAGACAGTACTGTATGCTCCGATACGCAAGGTAAATTTTAACTTTTGGCCAGAATTAACCCCATTTAGTGAATCATAGCGAATTAAACCGGTAGGTTGATGCGTCTTTTCCATGACCGTATCGCACGCATCAATGCAGGCTGTACAGCCAATACATTCTAATTGATTACTTCCATTACGGATATCAATACCTGTCGGGCAAACCCGAACACACCAATGGCAATCGATGCAGGCGCCTTTATCCTCCCCTTTGCCCCGAGGCTCACCTCTTTTGTGATCATATTGAACCAGAATGGAATTGTTATCTAATAAAACTCCTTGCAATCGTCCATAGGGGCAAATAACCATACATACCATTTCTCTGAAACGGGCAAATACGAAATAAAAAACCGCCGTGAAGATGAGAATAGCCACTAATCCAGCTAAGTGATCTATAGGCGATTCTGTAACTAGTTTTAGCCATTCTCTTTTGCTAATCAAATACATCAGAAAGGTATTGGCAATGGCGAAAGAAAGTAGAACGAACAAGGTGTGCTTAAGTCCTCGTTTGAATATTTTCTCTGTATTCCAAGGAGCTTCTGCTAATCTTCTTTGGGCTTTGTCATCCCCCTCTATCCAATATTCAATCTTCCGAAATAACATTTCCATGAAGATGGTTTGCGGACAAGCCCAACCACACCAGATGCGACCAAATAAAACTGTAAACAAACTGACAAATAGGAGAAACGCGACAAGTCCTAAGGCCACTAAATGAAAGTCTTGTGGGAAAAAGGGCACACCCCAAAAGATAAATTTCCGTTCCAAGACATTGAACAGAAATATCGGATTTCCTTTGTATTCGATCCAAGGAAGACCGAACAAGAGCGTTAATAAAAGGTAAGAAAAGTAGGTTCTTAGGCGATAGAATTGGCCAATGATTCGACCTGGATAAATCCATAATCGTTTACCATCCTTTGTTTGGTTATACAAATGGTTTCGGTAATCATCATTATCAACATTGAAAGTAGACATAAAAAAAGAGGGTCCGTTGCCGGACCCCTTAAAATTTAGAATGGAGACTTTTCTCGGCAGGTACTAATTCCAAACGGTTTATATAATAAACACACTCGGATGATTCCAGTTAGGGCAATAACGGCAGCTACGATGTAGACTGTTAAGGCTAGATTAGCTGGAATGATTTTAGCATAGGCTAAAATGGCTAATGCGACGGCGATCGCTAATCGAAAGATGCGATCCATTTTTCCAATGTTCTTTTTCATAATTAGGGTGATTTAGTTTCTGTTCCTTGTGGCTCTTTCGCACCTGGAGGATTAGATCCCTGTAGCGTCAGAATATAAGAGGCAACTTTCTGGATTTGCAATGGATTTAATGTCTTATTCCAAGCGATCATTCCCTTTTCTGGAATCCCATGGGTAATCGTCTTAAATAAATCCTTTATATCCCCACCATGGATCCAAAACTTATCAGTTAGATTAGGTCCCACGCCACCTTGCCCCTTATCTCCATGACAAGCTACGCAATTTGTGGAATAAATTTGTGAGCCCTCTGTTAAATCTTTCCCCTCTTTTACCACCGTAACATTATCCTCATTCACCGAGTTAGCAAACTTCTTCATATACTCCTCGCGTACTTTTTCAGCTACCGCTACCTCATTTTTATATTCGGTTTCTTGGATATTGCCATCTTGGTAAACGTGGTAGTAGCCTCCATAAACCAATGCAAATACGATCGTTAAATAGAACAAATACATAAACCAAGGAGGTGTAGGATTGTCTAATTCGGCTATATCATCGTATGTATGATCCATTAACAGCTCTTTTTCTTTTTCCAGCGGTTTTAATCCGGTGAAACTATCCCACCAACTTTGTTTTTCAGCGCTAGTTGGAGCTGCTTGATCAACCAGTTTTTTTATGGTCACCTGTAATTGAAGCGTAACCACTAAAATGACAACCCCTGTCATCAGGATCATACTTACTAACCAAATTTCAAGAACATTCACTGACATAGTATTAGGATTTTAATGGCTCATTTAGGTTATTTCCTTCATTGAAAGGCATTTGTTCCATTTCAACAAGGTGCTTTTTATCCATCCAAATCAAGTAGATGCCCACTAAGATGAAGAAGGTTAAAAAGGTCAAAAGCGAGAAAATCATATAATTATCTGCTCCTGGGATATTGGATATAAATTGCTTGAACATGGTAGCTATTTTTTAGAGATGTCAGTACCTAAACGTTGTAAATAGGCAATCAAAGCAATAATTTCTTTGTCTTGACTCACTTTAATTTTCTCTGCTGCTAGGTTGGCTTGAATGGCCTTAGCCTGAGTATTCAAGTCTTTTACGGCATCATTCACCTCTTGAGTAGAATACGGAACCCCTAATTTTTTCATGGCCGCTACTTTATCCTGTGTTTGAGACGTATTCAGCGTTTGTTCCAATAGCCAAGCGTAATTGGGCATAATGGATCCAGGAGACATGCTACTAGGTTCTCTCATATGGTGGTAATGCCAAGAATCTGGATATTTCCCTCCTTCTCTATGCAAATCAGGTCCAGTACGTTTAGATCCCCAAAGGAATGGATGATCATATACAAACTCCCCAGATTTCGAGAATTCGCCATAACGTTCCGTCTCACTTCTAAAAGGACGAACTAATTGTGAGTGGCAACTAACACAACCTTCACGGATATAAATGTCACGCCCTTCTAATTCTAATGAAGTATAAGGTTTAACCGATTCAATAGTAGCTACGTTTGATTTCACCATGAACGTTGGAATCAATTCGACTAAAGAACCCACTAGGATCATCACTAAAGAGGCTACCAGTAATTGGATGGGGCGTTTTTCAATCCAACGGTGCCAATGTCCATCGCTTTCATGTTTTTCCTCTATGATCGCTAATGGTGCGGCTTCTGCTTTTTCATTAGCTAACAATGTTCCTTTCGACATGGTCTTAAACAAGTTGTAGGCCATTAAAATGGCTCCAGTTAGATATAAGGTGCCTCCAAATGCGCGCATCATATGCATGGGTAATAATTGCAGCGTGGTATCTAGGAAATTACCGTATTGTAAGGTTCCTTCTGCCGTGAATTGCTTCCACATCATCCCTTGAGTAAATCCTGAGATATACATGGGGATCGCATAGAAGGCGATACCAATGGTTCCAATCCAAAAGTGTGTTTTGACTAATTTTTCTGAATAAATCGTTGTTTGGAAGATTCTAGGGAAAAGCCAGTATAACATCGCGAAGGTTAAGAATCCATTCCATCCTAAAGCCCCCACGTGTACGTGTGCTACGATCCAGTCGGTAAAGTGGGCGATGGCATTGATATTTTTCAAAGACAACATGGGTCCCTCGAAAGTCGCCATACCATAACTTGTAATACCCACGACCATAAACTTCAAAATGGTATTCTCCCGAACTTGATCCCAAGCCCCTCTCAAGGTTAAAAGGCCATTGATCATACCACCCCAAGAAGGCGCAATCAGCATAATGGAGAATACAACCCCTAAGGATTGAGCCCAATCAGGTAAAGAAGAATATAATAAGTGGTGAGGCCCCGCCCAGATGTAAATGAAGATTAAGGCCCAGAAGTGTAAAATGGATAGTCGGTACGAGTAAACGGGACGATTCGCCATTTTTGGCAGAAAATAATACATCATCCCCAGGAAAGGAGTCGTTAAGAAAAACGCCACCGCATTATGGCCATACCACCATTGAATTAGGGCATCTTGAACACCTGCATAAACATAATAGGATTTTAAAAATGAGATAGGTAATTGAACTGAATTAGTCAAGTGTAAAACGGCCACCGTGATGAAGGTCGCAATGTAAAACCAGATGGCTACATACAAGTGACGTTCTCTTCTTTTGAAGATAGTTCCGAACATATTAATGCCAAAGGCTACCCAAACCAATGTTATTGCGATATCTATGGGCCATTCTAATTCTGCATATTCATGCGAAGTAGTGATGCCTAAAGGTAAAGTAATAGCTGCTGCTACGATAATTAATTGCCAGCCCCAGAAATGGAAATTGGACAAGAAATCACTAAACATACGGGCTTTTAATAATCGCTGAAGAGAATAATAAACACCTGCGAAAATGGCATTTCCCACAAAGGCAAAAATCACTGCATTGGTGTGCAGTGGACGTAAACGGCCAAAAGTACCATATTGAGTCAAATTCCAAGAGGGGGCAAATAATTGTGTAGCAATAATTACTCCGACTGTCATTCCGACTACTCCCCAAAGGATTGTGGCAAGGGAAAAATTTCGAACAATTTTATTGTCGTAATAAAATTGCTCTAATGAGGTAGATTTTGTGCTCATAGATTCTTAGTTTTTTCGTCTTCGTGTAAAATGCGCATTGCAGGAGTAATTAAATCCTCTTGTTGCCCAGATCGAATAGACCAAACAAAGGCTACCACAAATCCAATCGCCATAAAAAGGCTCAATCCGATCATTAGGTACATTATTTCCATTGGGTGTACATTTTATTTGTTGCAATTTCGGGACAATGCATCCGCTAAAACCTGACCTTAATCAGCTTTTAATCTGATTTTTGACGTGTTAGTTTTTGCCCCATCCAATTCATACCCACGTTCGCAATGACTAGCATACTAATCGAATTCACCGGCATTAAGATGGCCGCTATTAACGGGTATAAATTACCTTGAATGGCGTAGCTTAATCCAAATCCATTATAGACCAAAGAGAGCAAAAAGCTAGCTTTGATGAGTTTTAACCCGAATTTTGAATAGTTTAAATAATTCCCTAATTGAGCTAATTCCGAACCTTTCAAAATGGCATCAGATGAGGGGGTAAAATGTAAGTGATCATCTGAAACGGCAATACCTACATTGGCTTGTTTTAAGGCCCCAGCATCATTCAACCCATCTCCTATCATGGCAACAATTTTTCCCTGTTGCTGGAGCTCTTGAATGTATTCCATTTTCTGCATGGGGCTACATTCGAATTTCAAATGATCTTGATCGTCAAACCAATCTACAAGATGACTAGCATGTTCTTTTTTATCCCCTGAAATCAGGTGAATTTCATAGGTATGCCTTAATCGATGTAAAAGTGCTTCTATGCCTGGCCTATTTTCCCAAGGGAACTCTAGAAATCCAATCGATAGATGGTTGATTGATACAAATAAACGCGATTCTGAGCTGATAAATCCCTCAGGTGAAACGAGATGAGAGTTAGTGTATTTAGCGCTACCTATTTGGACAAATAATTCTTCAAAATGTGCCTCTAAACCTTTCCCTGTTACTTCTTTGAATTGAGTCAAAGGAAGGATAGCGCGTCCTTGTAAAAACTTTTTAACTTGTTTTGATAAGGGATGGGTTGATTGAAAAACAAGTGAATAAATGGCATTCCATTCTCTTTCGCTTAATTCTCGATTAAAATGGCTGCTTGGTTCCGTTTTTCCTTGAAGAGTCAACGTGCCCGTTTTATCGAAAACCAAGGTGTTCACTTGGGCCATTCGTTCAAAAGCCTGAATATCTTTAATGAAGAACTGGTGTTTTGCTAGCCAGCGAATACCATGACCAAGTGCAAAAGGATAAGAGACGGCCAAAGCGCAGGGACAAGCAATCACTAAGATACTCACCACAGCGTTTGACCATCGACTAGGATCTGTATTATACCAATAGATCCCTGCTGCGGTGGCTAAACTCAATAAAATGATGGTAAAATAGAAGCCTACTTGGTTTGCGAAATTCTCCCAATTCTCAGATTTGTGGTGGGGATCCTTAAAGGCTTGCTGCTCCCAAAGTTGCGTTAAGTGGCTTTGATTCAAATCTTTACTGATTTGAATTTCGATCGCGCCTCCCCTATGTTTGCCTCCCGCATAAATAGACTGTCCTGCCTCTATGGAAATGAGTTCACTCTCCCCCGTTACAAAACTATAATCCATATCACTTTTGCCTTTTAACAAATAGGCATCCGCCGGAATGATTTCTTGATTTCGAATGAGCAGGCGATCCCCTATTTTGATCTCTTCGAGAGGAGCAGTTAATTCCTTGCCGCCTGCGATTTTGGTCACCACAAGAGGGAAATAGGCCTTGTAATTACGTTCAAAGGAAAGAAAGTCAAACGATTTTTGCTGAAACCATTTCCCTATCAATAAAAAGAAAATCAAACCAGAAACAGAATCTATGTATCCGGCGCCCGAATGCGAAAGAATTTCATAGGCACTTCGGCCGTAACCTACCAGAATCCCTAATAAGATGGGTAGCTCAATAGTCATCTTGCCCAATTTTAGGTGTGCATATACATTGCGGAAATAATCGGAGCCGGAATAAAATACTGCTATTGTTCCTAAGGCTAAATTTAGATACCCAAATAGTTGTTGTAGCGAACCATCTTCGATACCTAAATATTCTGGAAAACTGAATAACATGGCATTTCCTGCACAAAATCCGGCGATGCCTAATTGTAGAAATAGGTGTTTTTGGTCGTTATTTTGCGGTTTTTCCTCCTCATTCGAAATATGCGGTTCGTAGCCTAAACGGGATATCAAGCTAGC
>JBEBBJ010000025.1:0-19994 GCA_041158445.1 Bacteroidota bacterium | reverse complement strand
ACGGTTTGGTGGGGGAATACCGCGCCACAAATCATGGAAAAACGGTATTCAAATGCCTACGCATCTTTTGTGGATCACTGGAATTACGATGATGTTTCGGAGGATTGTTTGAAGCTGAATGTGTGGACACCTAAGATTGATTCGGGTAAAAGACCGGTGGTGGTTTGGTTACATGGCGGCGGATTTACAAATGGTAACGCGATCGAACAAGATGGATACCACGGGGAGAATTTGAGTCGTTTAGGAAACATTGTTTACTGTTCGATTAATCACCGACTGGGGCCATTTGGTTATTCCCATTTGAAGGCGGCTGGTGGTCATCCACATTCGGGTAATGTCGGGAATTTAGATATGGTGGCTGCACTGGAATGGGTGAAGAATAATATCGCGAATTTTGGGGGTGATCCGAATAATGTGACGATCATAGGCCAGTCTGGTGGAGGCGCGAAAGTGACTTCATTGATGAATATGCCAGCGGCGAAAGGTCTTTTCCACAAGGCAGTGGCTTTGAGCGGCACGTCATTAACGGGAGTGAATAAGGAATATGCGGAGAAGCTGGGCTTGAAGGTGATGGAAGAGGCTGGTTTGAAGCCAGGTGAAATCGAAAAATTACAGCAAATTCCGTGGAGAGAATACATTGATATTACAACGCGTGCGGTGGAGAAAATGGCAGAAGAAGCAAAGAAAATGAATATTTCGCGTGGTGGATTTTCGCCGGTAGCTGATGGGGTGACGATGAATGATCAGCCGTTTTTCTCTGATCCAAATCATTTCTCGGCTGATATTCCGTTGATCATTAACACGACTTTTCACGAAGCAAGTCCGAGTAGAACGGATGCGAAATTGGAAGAAATTAGTTTGGCAGAAGTGGTAGAGAAAATCAAGCCACGTTTTGGGGTAGATTCAGCAAAAATAGTAGAGGCATATAGCCAAAACTTCCCTAAGGCAAAACCGATCGAAGTGTGGGCCATGATTCTTTCGAATAGAAAGGGAGCCATCGCAGCTGCGGATGCGAAAGTATCACAACGAAAAGCACCTGTGTATGTATCTTGGTTCGGCTGGCAACCACCGCTTTTTGATGGACGTATGCGTGCGTTCCACTGTGATGATATCTGTTTTTGGTTCTATAATACCGACCTAATGTTAACACATACAGGAGGCGGTAAAAGACCGAGAGCCTTGTCCACGAAGATGGCTAAATCCTTCTTAAGTTTCATTAAAACAGGTAACCCGAACGGTGGTGGATTACCTGCATGGAAACCATACACGAAGGAAAATGGCGAGACCATGATCCTAGATGACACATGTCAACTAGTGAATAATCCAGATGCTGTGGGTAGAAAAGCGTTAGGCTAAACTACTCCACGACCACTTCATATAGACCAGCGCTGAGTTCGATTTCGATTCGATCCGCGCTGGTTTTTGTTTTCACACCCGTCAAGCCTTTCACTATTTTTTGACCTAAAAGTATTACTTGTGCTGAAGTATTAGCAGGAATTAAGAATCGGTAAGTTGTCTGATTTCCGTTCTTTCTCCACTCACTTTTAATGGTGCCGTACATCGTTTCTACATGACCTTTTGCAAAGGTAATTTTGCCCGTCGGATCCGGCGTAGGTTGTAAGATGAAATGCTGATATCCCGGTGATGCTTCATCGCGCTGTATACCTAGCGAGTGTGTGTACATCCAGGCCGCCACAGCTCCGAAAGAATAGTGGTTAAACGAGTTCATGCTGTTGTTCCCTCCGAACCCATTTTCGATCGTATACGAGTTTAATCTTTCCCAAATACTAGTCGCCCCATTCGCTACCGAATACAACCAAGAAGGATAGGTTTTATTCGTCAATAATCCATAAGCGATGTCGTGCTTTCCATTTGCAGATAAGGCCTCAGAGATCGATGCTGTACCGATGAATCCGGTCATCAACGAATATGGAGGACGAGCTACCCCTTGATCGTCTGTATTCGAACGGGTGACCGTAGAGACTAAATGGGTTAAAGCATGAGGGGCATTAGTTGCGTTGAATGTTCCTAAGGCCAAAGGAATTGCATAAGACGCCTGCGTATCCATTAGCTGTCCTTTGTCGGTTGATTCGGTGCTGACACGGTCATTTGGCGCTCCCATGAACCCTGTCTTAACTCCAGATTTAATAGTTTTGAAATTGGTCTTGTCTACATAAATTTCGTTGAAGGCGATTTTTTTAGCTTCGCTTCGGGCCAAATAAAGATCCGCTTCTTTCGTAAAACCTAGCACGCGCGCGACCTTCGAAACGATAGCTAAATCAGCCGCCTGGTAGGCCATCCAAAACAAGGTATTGTCATTTTTATTTCCCTCCGGACTGAGCCAGTCTCCTAACGGACCTTCGTTCAGAATACCGTCTTTTACTTTCGAATCCAAGAATGTCATGTAGCGTTTCATGGCATCATAATGTTCCGCCAGCATCGCTTTGTCGCCGTATTGCAAATACGTTTCCCAAGGGATTACAATGCCTGCGCTTCCCCACAAAGTTCCACCAAAACCACCGCCCATCGGAGCTACGTCCGTGAAACGACCATCCGCTCGTTGCACATCGCGCATGCCTAACAAGTGGCGGCGCATGAAATTGTTTACCGGAGCCATCATGGTCGCAGTTTTCGAGAAAACGTTGATGTCGCCGGCGCATCGACCAGGTAATGTTCGACCAAAGTTTGTTCACCATCGGGTCAGAGGTCTCATAAGAAGAGCTGATATTTTTCACGGATGAAAGTACGATTCCGGTTACTTGAGCTAATGCAGGGGCTTGGTCTACGCCGCTAATTTCGAGGTAGCGATAACCGTGGAAGGTGAAGCGAGGTTGAATGTATTCATCGCCTCCTTGCAGGATGTGGATGTCTTGAGCAAGTGCTGCTCGGATATTTTCGAGCATGATCATTCCTTTTTGGCCAGCATATTCAGCTAAATCAGGGTATAAAACTTCCGCAAAACGCATCGTGATGACTTGTCCCGGCTTTCCATTTTTGATGAAAATCTTAGGAAATCCGACCATGTTTTGGCCCATATCATACACATAAACTCCTTTTCTAGGTTCCGCTATTGATTTTGCTTGTAATACCAGCTGAACGCTTACGCGATCATCTAGGTGATTAACGAGTTTCATGCCTTTGTAATCCAAAGCAAAACTCGTTCCAGCCAAGTCGATTTTTACAGCTGGTGCCCAATTTTTATCATTGAAATTTGTCGTAGACCATCCTTCGATAGCCGCTTTTTTCCGCGCATCGAAAACCTCTCCTTGGAAGAAACTTCCCACACGAATAGGGCCATCTGTGAAGGTTTTCCAGTTATCTGGATTCGTCTGAATGACTTGTTCTGTTCCGTCTGTGTAACGAATTTCTAGCGTAGCTAAGAGCGATTGGCGATCACCAAAATAGTTCCAATTGTCCCCGCTAAACGTAATATTTCCACTCCACCAGCCCTCACTCAACCAAGCTCCCCAGGCGTTCACGCCTTTATTCAATAGCGAAGTCACGTCAAAAACCTGGTAGGTATGTGTCTTATTGTACTGCGTTAAACCCGGGTTAAAGTACTCATCACCCAAGCGTTTTCCATTCAAATACAATTCATAAATTCCCCTAGCCGTGGCATAAATGCGCGCACTTTTTATCGTTTTTCCTTCAGTTGATGAAAACTCTGTTCGCAGCATCGGTGCAGCGTGGCGACTTGGATTAGCCACGCTAAATTTCCCGGAAACCGTGAAGGTTTTACCATCGTAGCCTAGCTCTTTCCACAAACCAGGATTCTCTGAAGCTTGAAATAAGGGATTACTCGGCAGTCTAAAATTGCGGATAATTACATCTGAAAAACGGGCCGATTCTCCTTCGTTCGTTGCGAATCCTATGTCTGAAAGCATCGGGAAACTAATGAAATTATTACCTAGCCCGATCGGGTTGAGGTTCACACCTGAAGGCGCAAAAATATTCGCGTTTTTATCGGTAGGATTAATCTTGTGCTCCTTGTCTACGGCGTCGATATAGAAATCAAACACACCGAAATTACATTCCGCATACACGGTGTGTTTTTCGGATTTATTCGAATGATTAAGGATGTTTGTTGGGATTTTAAATCTCTTAAATGCCTGATCTGCGCGGTCTTTTTTATCGTATCCTACGCGGAAAATTTGCAAATAGGCTTGTCCTGAATCTGATTTAGCTAGCTCAGAAATATCTAATTCTAGTTTGACATAGGATTGATTCTGAGCGCTTGCCACATCCTGAATATTCAGATTTCGGTTTTGTAAACGGGGATCATTTGCACCAAAAATAAAGCTAGCCTTCGTCCCCTTATCGATCTGAACACCGTATTGAAACTTGTAAACTGACAGGTAATGACTGTAAAAATTTAGGTCATTTGATCCGATCCAGTCTGCCCCTTTCCAGGCATCGATTGAAGGGTTCATTAGTCCTGTTTCGAAATTTGCCTTTTGTGATGTTTTCACATTTTTTCCATTCCAAACCTCCAGTGTCCAGCGATAAGCCGTCTTAGCTTTCAGTGCTTCGCCCGAATACGTAATTCCTAAAGAACTGGAGGTGTTTTGTTTTTTTGAATCCCAAACTGTCCGCCCCGTTTCGTCTTGCACCAC
This sequence comes from Bacteroidota bacterium, assembly GCA_041158445.1. Taxonomy (GTDB): domain Bacteria; phylum Bacteroidota; class Bacteroidia; order Cytophagales; family Spirosomataceae; genus Aquirufa. The sequence goes on along the minus strand of JBEBBJ010000025.1, from coordinate 15,381 downwards.
AATGCGATAGGCACTTTGTTTTTCTCCGCGAACAGGGGATTCCATTTGCCATGAAAAACGCGGATGAGCCTCATCTAAACCAAGTGGAGCAGTCTGGTATTCTACCTGTAGTTTGTTGATTTTTACTTGTGCTTGCGCGATAAATGAGAACGCAATCAGTAGTCCTGCGAGGATTCGTTTTTTCATGTTTCAATAGGTTTGCAACTAAAGTACAAAAAGAAAACGAAGTGGGTGTCCTAGGGGGAGATAGGACAGAAAAAAATGCAGCGCCCGCAGGGCGCTGCATTAACTCAATTACTTTGAGATTTCAACAAAAGCACTTCTGTCATAATATAACCACTCTTCTACTTGCTTACCGTCTTTGATCGCGTCTACTGTGAATACGACCATCTCTGTTTTCTTTTCGCCTTTAGTGAAGATAAAATTACATCTGCTCATTACAACGTTTGTATATCCTTTTTTCGTAGGTTTTTCTAATTGATTTTCCCACACTGGTCCCATGTTTATTTTTAATTTAATGCCTTTTTCCGCCATAATTTTAAACATTTGCATATTCTCATTGATTCCCATTGAATCTAAGTTATCATGGAAAACGACATCTGGAGAATAAGTAGCACGGTAGGTAGCTGAATCTCCTGCCTCGATAGCCGTTATCGCTTTCATGACTAAGCCTACATTAGCTGATGTATCGATAACAATACCATTTGTAACTACTGATGGGTCAGTTGAAGTGGTTGCTGCTGCTGCACCGTCTTCCTTTTTAGCACAAGCGAAAATGCTTCCCGCAAGGACGAATAATAGAACAATTTTTTTCATTTCTTTGGTTATTTAAAAGAGTTAAAATATGACCAAAGAACGTACAATTAATCTCTATTAACTGTAATTGAAACACGCATATGTTCCCTTTTCGGATTTGGGAACAAATTTTAGGAAAGAATGCGGGTAATTTGCCCTTCCGTTAAGCCCCAGCGAGCCTCGATTTTCGTTGCTTTTTCAAGTTGAGGATAGTCCTGTAGGTGTTTCTGAAGGAAAGGGACTAAGCGATGATGTAGTCCAGAACCATTTTTGCCTAGTCGCTTCCAAACGTGTCTAAAAGCTTGTATATCCTTTCTTGAAAGCTTTGTCTTTTGTGAGAATGCCTGCATCAAATCATCTTTTGTATGCAGATCAAATCCGCGCCAAATTCGGAATTTTCTTTTACGGAGTGGACGGACTACATACAATTGTAGCGTTTTGTCTGCTTGTAATAATTCAATGATGAACAATAAATGTACGAAGCAATAAAGGTCAAAATCGAACCACAGATATACCTCCGAATGCTTCGGAATGTGGTGCATTTTTTTGAATTCTGATACCGTTTTTTGCTGGTATTCTGATGTAGGAATACCGTATGTTTTTTCCAAATAGTCAGCGCGCGATTGAAAAAAGCTCTCCTCAGAATCAGCCTTTAATGGGCCTTCCACCAGCATTTCTCGAACGACGAGTGCATTTTCTGCTTGCAAAACATATTGCAAACAATCCCCATTTAGAATGTGTACTTTCACTTAGGCATCTACTGAATCGTACACGATTACCTTCTTCCACAAGTGCGCATAATTCTTTACGAAATCGACGTGGATAGGGTGATCTTGGTAGACTTTTTGGCCGGCTTCATCATCAAAAAACATCAATTCAGAAACGTCCCAGCTCGTGTCAACCACTTCGCGTTTTTCTGTCGAAGCCAAAGTGCCGATGTGGATTTCTTTAATCGTCGGAATCCCTTTTAAGGCTTTCAGTCCTTTGATTAATTGCTGCTTGTCTTCTTCTGAAGCCGGATTATTTAACCAAAAAAACACGTGGTGCAATAAAGGTTTTTTAGCGGCTGCACTAACAGTTCCTTTGCTTGCTAACAAGCCAGCTGAGGCGATAAAATGACGTCTTTTCATAGTTTTACGATTTAGCGTTGAGGCTTTGGATATCAAAACCCGCCACTTGTTTATACTGATTCATAATTTGTTCAAGTTCTTCCTGTGGAATCTCTTCTTCGCTAAACCCAGCTGGGAAGCGTTCCTCCATTAAGTCCATAATAAAGTCGGGGCCTTTTTGGCGGTTTTGTAATACCACTTTTGCGGTCGCTGGAACACGTTCCGCATCGTAATTTTGTAGTGCTTTAATGACATCTTTTTCAGCTAGTAAAGCTAATGCTAAAGCATCTGCATCTAGTATAGCTTGTGAGGCTCCATTCGATCCGATAGGATACATCGGATGTGCCGCATCTCCTAAAAGAGTGACACGCGAGAAGGACCATTTGTCCAGCGGATTGCGATCTGACATAGGGAATTCAAAGATTCCTCCATCTGTTTTCTCAATCATCTCTGGCACATTAATCCAGTCAAATTTCCAGTCCTTGTAGAGTGCTAATAAGGGCCCTTTTTCGACTTTTCGATTCCAATCTCGCACCGTGATTTTGGCGCCTTCTGGCTCTCGAACGTTCGCCACCCAGTTGATGACTTGGTTCCCTTCTGCATCGGGCTCACCTATCGGATAGATGACCATTTTCTGTTTCATGGAACCGATCATGGCCATCGAAGAACCCGTTTTATAAGGTTTCATTAGCGCTGTTCCGCGGTATAATATGTTGCCTGAAAAGATGACGCCGCCTTCGTTTGGATACAAGGTTTGACGCAAAACGGAATTGATTCCATCTGCCCCTATCAAGATGTCGCCCTCTTCTTTTGCGATAATTTCGCCCGTCTCTTTGTTGATAAAAGTGGCTGTGATTTTGTCCCCTTTTTCTTCAAATGACTGTAAGTGACAATTCGTTTTCAGGTTTTCTGCTCCGATCGTTTTTAGGGTTTCTTCCCAAAGCATCACTTGAAACTTCCCTCTGTGAATCGAAAATTGTGGCCAGCGATATCCAGCAAATTTTCCCCGTGGTTCGGACCAGAAAAACTGCCCAAAACGATTCGCATAAACTAGCTCTTTCGTCTCCACAGCAATAGCCGCGACCTTATCTAATAGACCAATATTTGTCAAAACGCGTACCGCATGTGGTAATAAATTTATCCCCACACCCAGTGGTTTTACTTCTTCCACCGACTCAAAAACCTTCACCTCAAATCCGGCCTGATGCAAGCGCATCGCCGTCACTAAACCCCCAATTCCACCTCCGGCAATCAATATTTTCATAACGGCAAATTTTGTAATAATTCAACTACATGTGCCACGCTTTCTACTGACTGGCCATTGTAAATAGAGGCTCTGAATCCTCCTTTAGTAGGAAATCCTTTAATTCCTACTATGTCATTTTGCTCTAAAAAGTTCAGAATTTTCTGATCCATTTCGAACGATTGACTTTTAAAACAAGCGTTCATTACGGAGCGATCTTCGGTTACCACCATTCCTTGTAACAGGGGATTTCGATCAATTTCGCTATAAATTAGCGATGACTTCACCTGACTTAATCGTTGCATTTCTGCTAAGCCACCTTGCTTTTCGATATAGCGCAACATCAATAGCGCCACATACACGGGATAAGTTGGAATCGTGTGATATAACGAGTTCTCTGTGATGTGTGTGTGGTAATCAAAAATTTTCGGAATCTTCCGACTGCTTTTCTCCGGCAGCACGTTTTTATTCACTAAAACGCAGGTAATTCCCGCTATCCCAAAGTTCTTTTGGGCGGACGCAAAAATTACCCCAAACTTCTCCATCGGCAAAGGTCTTGACAGAAAATCGGATGTCATGTCTGCCACTAAGGGGACATCCACTTCCGGGAATTGATGGTACTGAGTTCCGTCGATGGTTTCGTTCGAAACTACGTGTAAATAACGCGCACCGTGGACATCTGTAATTTTCGGAATTCGATCGTGCTTTGTGTCTTTAGAGGAAGCTAAATAAAAAGCATTTGCTTCGTTTGCTGCCGCTTCGATGGCGCGATCTGCCCAAAAGCCCGTATCAACAAAAGCGATCTTATCTGATGGTTCTGTTAAGTTCATCGGCGCCACGGTTAGCTGACTTGAAGCACCACCTGGTAGCCAAAGCACCGCCCACTCATCCGATAGGCCGTATAATTTTTTCACAAGGGCATTTGCCTCGTCTAATAAATCTGTGAAAATGGGGGAGCGATGGCTGATTTCCGCAATCGAAACGCCCATTCCATGATAATCAACTAAACCAGCAGCGGCCTCTTGGATGACTTCAAAAGGTAAGGTCGCTGGTCCAGGAAAGAAATTGTGTTTGCGCATTAGGATATGGTTTTGGCGCTAATTTTTAAAGTAATAAGTCCGGCGATAAAGGAAGGAAGAGCAAAGAAGATAAAACTTTGTGCCATCCCAAAACCTAAGCCCACTAATAATCCACCCAAAACAGGGCCAATAATTCCGCCTAAACGTCCCATGCCTATGGCCCAACCTACACCGGTAGAACGGAAAGCAGTGGGATACATGCGAGCTGCTACGGCATATAAACCGACGAAGCTTCCTTGCACTCCGAAACCAAGGAAAAACAAGACAACTAAGATTAAATTGGACCCAGAGAATAGACCAAAAAATCCCAGCAAAACGGCAGTTATCAAAAGCAAGGTCCCGATTGATTTTTTCAATCCAAAACGACTAGAAAAATAGCCCTGAACCGGAATACCGACGATGGCACCTAGATTAAAAATCGTCCCTGAATAAATGGCTAATTCCATCGATAGACCGGCATTGGTGGCTAATTTCGGAATCCAGTTCATCAAAAAATAAAGCGTGGTAAATGACAAAAACAAAGCACTCCAAAGCTGCCAGGTGCTCCACTTATATTCAGCCGTAAATAGGGCACTTAGCTTAGCATCTTCTGGCTTTGCTTTGGCCTTAAATTCATCCGACTCTTTCAATAAAAATAACAAGATAGGCACGACTAAAAACGTCGCAATTCCAGCTAGTTGAAACAGATGCTCCCAACCACTTTCTGCGATAATTTTAGCCGATGAAATTCCCGTTAAAACCGCACCCACCGGATACCCCGCCACCACCGTACTCACCCAAAAATCCCGTGTCGAAACAGGCGCATATTCCGCGGTTATTGCCGCCGTGCTCGCCATCATTGTTCCGATACCAAGTCCACTAATGAAACGATAAATCATCAATACGTTAATGTCAGTCGCAAAAGAGGTCAAATAAATACAAGACCCCATAATCAGCGCAGCCAAAATCATCAAAGGCTTACGCCCAAAACGATCCGCCAAAGGCGCTAAAAAGATCGCTCCCACCGTCATTCCGACCAAGCCAGAACTAAAAACAATTCCCAGGTTTGCCGGGGAAATACTCCAGGCTTTTGCAATCGCCGGAGCGGTATAGGAAATAATGAGTACATCCATACCATCCAGCATGTTGCACAGAAAACAGATCAGAATAATCAGGACTTGTATCGCTCTCATAAGAATTACATGACTTTCCAAACACGAATCAACACATAATCAGGCAGACGCTCCCCCGTGCAAACAAATAGGCTATTATTTATCCAATCGTATTTACCTTTAGGGGCCTCGAATTTAGGCGTTGCTCGGAAATAATATTCGTTCGCATTTACTTTTTCGCCTTTCGCTAATCTCGCCGCAATCTCGGGTGTAGCTGCACGTATTCCCGTATTTTTCACATAAATCAAGGTCCCGTCATCCGTTCTAAATTGGTAATGCGCCTCTAACTCGGTCACCCCATCGGTACGCAACACTTGCCAATCGGCTCCTCCATTCAACACTTCGCCTTTAATTTTAGGGCCCTCTACAGTACCACCTATGATGGGAATAATGCGGCGCGTTCCGTGTGGTGTTTCACCCACAATGAGCGCTGGATCAAGCTTCACTTTTAAGTCGCAGAAATACTCGAGTGCAGGCGCGGTTTGGGCCTGTGATATGGAAATGCTCATAATGATAAGGAGGAGAATTTTTTTCATAGGTTTAGATTTTGCTTCAATTTACTAGATAAAGGTGCTTTTTGCTAATAAACTACTCAAGAAGTCTATGAAATTACTATATTACCATATGGAAACAACAGCTCATTTTGTCGCACAATGGATCGAGGCTCGTACGCGATTTTCGAACCAGTTGAAAACTTTGCAATCGGAGGATCTAAAAAAGAAGTTAGGGGATTCGCCTAATTCGGTGGGTTATTTAATTCGACACATTGGGGATGTGGAGTTATTATTTTCGAAGAATGTATTCGCCAATACATCAGTTCATGTTAGCGCTAAAACGGTTATTTCAGGTCAAGATACGGGAGAGTGGACGGATTTACCCGCTTTGTTAGCCTATGTTTCGGAGTCTTTTAATACCTTGCAAAATACATTAGCCATACAAGCGGATTCGGTTTGGTCGGAGGTGATTACAACGAAGGAGTTTGGTACAAAAACAAAGGCAGAGGCTTTGGGTAGAATTGTTTCTCACACGGCTTATCATGCTGGACAAATGGCATTACTAATTAAATACGGCAAAATATGAGCATCAGACACGCAGGCATGTTTAATTTCAAACCCACGGTTTCAGAATCGCAGAAACACGAATTCTTCGTTGCCTTAAAGGCTTTGGAAGACATAAATGGGGTAGAAAAAATGGAAGTTTCTCGCCAAACCAGCACAAAAAACAAGTTCAAATACGGCTTCTCCATGGAGTTTGCTTCGAACGAAATTTACCAGGCCTATTCGATTCATCCTCAGCACGATACTTTCGTGAAGGACTTTTTTATACCTTTAGTGGAGGATTTTATGGAGATCGATACCGAACAATTAATGTAAACCGGATGAAATACCTTTTATTTTTACTCTGCTTTACCGCCTTAGGCCAAGCGGACTTTGAAAAAAACTTGCAGAAACGTCTGATTTTAGCCGAGGATGGCTCTACGATTGAGATCGAGGCGGGACGTTTTCAGTTAACGAAAAGCTTGTCTTTGGAAGGTAAAAAGAACATTACCTTACGGGGGAAAGGGATCGATCAAACCATCCTCAGTTTCAAAGGCCAAACCCAGGGAGCCGAGGGGATCAAAGTTTCTAACTGCGAAAACATCGTCATCGAAAACATGACGACGGAGGATTCGAAAGGGGATTTGATCAAGACAATGAATGTGAAAGGCATTACGTTTCGCAAAATAAAGGCCGCTTGGACGGGAAAACCGAAGGCGACGAATGGCTCTTACGCGCTCTATCCTGTTTTATGCGAGAATGTGTTGATTGATTCTTGCATCGCCATCGGGGCATCGGATGCAGGTATTTACGTGGGGCAATCGAAACATATTATCGTTCGCAATTCAGAGGCTTACCAAAACGTCGCCGGCATCGAGATCGAAAATTCACTTTACGCGGATGTGTACAATAACAAGGCGATCGGAAATACGGGTGGAATTTTGGTGTTTGACTTGCCTGATTTAGTCCAAAAAAAGGGCGGCCACGTACGCGTCCACCACAACTTAGTGAAAGAAAATAATCTAGCGAATTTCGCACCTAAAGGGAACATCGTAGGCAATGTGCCGAAGGGGACGGGGATGATGGTTTTAGCGACGAGTAATGTTGAGTTTTTTGAGAATCAAATCATCAATCACGCGACCATCGGTGTTGCGATTATCTCCTATTACATGACCGAAAATGCGATTAAGGACAAGGAATACGATCCTTATCCAACGGCCGTTTCGATCCACCACAATACCTTTGAACGTAAGCCGAGACGCGTGCCAATGGATAGCCGTTTTGGCAAAATGTACCGCTTCGTTTTACGCTTCGGACGTCAAGTTCCAGCGGTTGTTTATGATGGTATTTTGAATCCTGCAAAGGTCGGTTCGGATGGGAAATACCCGCTGCATTATTCGATTTGTGTGAAAGATAATGTTAACCAAAGCACGGCTTTTCTCGATGCAGAAAATAATTTCAAAGGGTTAAAGCAAGGCAAAGACCTCTTCGACTGTGATTTAGAAAACGTTAAATCGGTGAAATTCTAATGCGGATATTCTGCCTCTTGTTTTTAGCTTTTTTTGGCCTCGTTTCGGCAGAATCAAATTACAGAGAAAACCTCTCTGACTATGGCTTTTTCAAAGGTCTTTTGAAGGACCAAATACCCCAGGATGGCGTCATGCCCTATGGGTTGAATTCCCCCCTTTTCTCGGATTATGCGTCTAAATTGCGCTTCATAAAACTACCAGAAGGTCAATCTGCTAATTACAATCCAGACTCAGTTTTGCAGTTCCCAGTGGGCACGGCCATCGTGAAGACCTTTTATTATCCCATCGATGAACGCAATCCGAAGAAGGGTCGTCGTTTGATGGAGACTCGGGTTTTATTACATGAGTCCAAAGGCTGGGTGGCATTGCCTTACATTTGGAACAAAGAACAAACAGAGGCCGTACTCGAAGTGGCCGGCGGAAGTGATGAAGTGGCCTGGATAGATGGCTTCGGTAAAAAGCAATCCTTTGTGTACCAAGTGCCTAATATGAACCAGTGCAAAGGTTGCCACGAGCGCTCCGGCGAAATGACTCCCATTGGTCCGTCCGTTAGACAATTAAACGATGGACATCAATTACAAAAATGGGAAACAGCGGGGCTATTAAAGGGCTTGCCCAAAGACCACATTCCCGCCCTCGTCAATTATTCGGACGCATCTGTATCACTCGATGATCGTGTGAAAGCCTACCTCGATATCAACTGTGCGCACTGCCATAATGCGACGGGTCCGGCCAGATCTTCTGGCCTTTATTTGGATTGGAATTCGAAAGATCGGACGGCCTACGGGTTCTTAAAACCCCCAGTGGCAGCGGGCCGAGGTTCCGGAAATCTGAGTTATGACATCGTTCCAGGTAAGCCTGATCAAAGTATTTTACCCTATCGAATGGCCTCCCGCGACCCAGGCGTGATGATGCCGGAGTTAGGAAGACAACTCACTCATCACGAGGGAGTTGAATTAGTCCGTAACTGGATTTCATCTTTGCCGCACTAAGCAGATTTGTTCCCTTTTCGGATTTTGGAACATCTTAGAATCAGCTATTTTTTTCTTTAGAGCGGAATATTTTTAGGTTCGAGAAATCAAAACCTAAAAAAATGAAAAAACTATTCACCTCATTAGCCTTAGTCCTGCTCGTATCTGCAGCGACTTTCGCACAAACGCGTTACACAATGGTAGCGTATCACAAATTACAACCTGGCAAAACGTTGGATGATGCCATCGCAATCGAGAAGCAATATCTTCCCATTCACGAGGCACGTAAAGCGGCCGGTCTTATCGGTGGTTGGGCCATGTATGTTCCTTACAACAACATCAAATCAGAAGGAATTGATTTCGATTACATGACCGTAAACTGGGGTTCAGATTTAGATAAAATCCACCTTTATCCGATGGAATTATTTGGAAGTTTGTTAAAAACGGATCCAGGTCTTAAGAAATTAGCAGCCGCTACCGTAAGTACACAAACCATTCTTCGCCATTCCATAGGTAAGAAAATTACGGGAACGAACCCGGGCACGAACAAAGATCATTATATCATTTTTGATATGATGAAAGTATCAGATGCTGCTGCTTACGAAGCATTTGAAACAAAAGTTCAAAAAGTACACGAGGAAAGAGTAGCTGCAGGAAATATTTCTGGCTGGTCTTTCTACAAAACGCTATATCCTTCTTCGGATGAAGTCAAAGCTAATTATACTACAGTTCAAAGTGTGGAAAAATTATCTAACCTAGATCAATTCTCAGACAGCTATTACAAAGCCATTCCAAAAGCGCTTGGCATTTCACCAGAAGAATTCATGAAGCAAGTAACGGTTAAAAGAACGATGACTGCTACTATGATTACTAAAATTGCCTTATCTACTAAATAAACATACCGATGAAAAAAATAATCATGATCATGGCTGTTGCAACAGCTTTATTCTCTTGCGGACAGAAGCAAGATTCAGCCGCTTCTTCTACGGAAGCATCTGCGGACTCTCTAGGAGGGACTTTCTCTTCTACTGATGAAAAATCGCAAATCATTCAGAACCAAATTAAGGCAGCATTTGCCGTTGACACGACCTATAAATGGGATGAATTATCAGACGATATAGCGGTGTTTTATCCAAGTGATACAATTCCAGACATCAAAGGTAAAAAAGCGTATTTAGCAGACTTTGCGGCTAATAGCACTTTTTGGGAGAACCCACATTTTACCTTTTTACGTGTAATCACTTTGAAGATTAATAATGGTGAAACCTGGACAAATGTGTGGGGAACCTGGCATGCAAAAGGGCGTTATTCAGGTAAGGATATTACCTTGAATATTCACCAAGCATTGAAATGGGAGAATGACAAGGAGACTCAGGAAATTCATTTCTATGACACGAAATTTGTCGCAGATGAAATGGCTGCTAAACAAGCCGCTGAAAATAAATAGTAGAATTTTTGTTGAAAAGGGTATAGAAAAAGGGAGCGCTTTTAGTGCCCCCTTTTTATTTTACAGCATTCTCTAAATCCGCGATGACAAACTTAGACATCTGCAAAAACGCATAAGTTGCTTTGGGAGCGGTTTCTGGATTCGTCATTAATTTGCCCAAAATAGATGGGACAATCTGCCATGAAACGCCGTATTTGTCTTTCAACCAGCCGCATCTTCCAGGTGCTCCTCCATCGACTAAATTATCCCACAGCTGGTCAATTTCCTCTTGCGTATCCACCGTCACCATCATCGAAACACCCTCGTTAAAGTTATGCTGCTGATCCATCGAACTCTCCATCAAATGGAAGGGTTTTCCATTTAATGTAAACTGAGAATATTTTACATTCCCTTCTGTATCGTGTTCGCCTTTTTCGTAAAGTGCTTTATGTAGAATCTCGGAATTGGGGAAAAGTGAGGTGTAGAAATCAATTGCTTCCGATGCCTTGCCGTTGTTTGCTCCATTGAACATCAAGTTAGGGGCAAGTTTTTCGTGCGACTCATGGTTTTTCATGATCTGCCAATTCACGCCAAATTGATCCGCGCACCAGCCATAAAGTGGACTCCAGGGATAGTTGTTTAGATCCATCAAAACGGTGCCGTTTTCGGTTAATTTTTCCCAAGTCTCTCGGATTTCATTTTCCTCCTCAAGGTTAATAAAAAATGAAATAGACGGATTAATGGGATAACCGGGACCCCCATTCAGGTGCATAAAACGACGTCCAAATAAGCGGTAATTAACCGCTGCGCTTATAGAAGTCAGCAGCTTCTTTTGCATTCTTATCAAACCAGAGGCAAGTAGCGATTTCGTATATCATATCGGATTAAATTTCGATAGAAATGTCGACTTTTCCATTCCATCTTAACAGCTTATTGATAAAATAAAATTAACTAAAAAAATAGTTAGAAATATTTTGTAACTAAAAATTTAGTTATACATTTGCCTCAACGAAATACGAAAAGATGAAAAAACTAACACAAGCAGAGGAGCAGGTGATGCAGGTGATTTGGAATTTGTCAGACGGCGGATTCTTAAAGGACATCATTGAACTCTTGCCGGAACCTAAACCGCATTCGAATACGGTCGCGACTTTGTTGAAGATTTTAGTGGAGAAGGACTTTGTGCAAATCACGAATCCGAATCGCAACAACTTGTATTCTGCTAAGGTCTCGAAGCAGGATTATTCAGGCCAAAGAATGGCCGGTCTAACCGAATCATTTTTCGACGGATCATATGCGAATGTCGTTTCTTATTTAGTTGACAAAAAGCAGATGTCCATCGAAGATCTAGAATTGTTATTGCAAAACCTTAAATCGAAAGGCGATGAATGATACATTAATTTACCTGTTGAAATCGGTGATTTATGCAGGAATTTTCTTTGGCTATTATTCGCTATTCTTGAAGAACACCATCTACCATTCCTATAATCGCTATTATTTATTAGTGTCGATGGCCTTGAGTATTGTTTTTCCATGTGTCACAATAACATATAGTCCTATCTCCAAAGAACAAGTGGCGGCAAATCCTGCATTGAAATACTTGATGTATGGTTCCACCGCTCCAGTTCAAGAAACGCATATTCCTTGGGATATAATAACTATGGGTGTAATCAGTGTTTTATTGCTCTCTTATTTAGCCTATTCCGTCCTTCGGATTTTCCGATTGAAAGCGATACATAGTAAAACCCAGATGGGCGATTTTACTTTTATCGAAACGGACTTAGAGGAGGCGCCGTTCTCGTTTTTCTCGAATCTTTTTTGGAAAAAATCCATCTCCATAGAAGAGGAGAACGGCCAGAAAATGCTGCAACACGAGCTCGTCCACATTCGCCAAAAACACACCTGGGATCGCTTATTTTCTCAATTTATTTGTGCGATTTTCTGGATGAATCCTTTCAATTGGATCATTCAAAAAGAACTGCAAAATATTCATGAATTCATTGCTGACCGGGATGCGGTGGGCACGGGTGAAGTGGATGCTTTTGCCAAAATGCTTTTACAAACCTATTACGGTAATCATTTTTTAAACCCGAGTCATTCCTTTTATTATTCATCCATTAAACGAAGAATTATTATGTTAACAACCTCCAAAACCCCTAAATACGCCTACTTAAGAAAGGTAGCCGTATTGCCTCTATTTGCCACTTCTTTAATCTTAATCTCTTTTCAATTAAGCGCCCAAAAGCCCAAATCAAAGAAAGAAGAAGCTACTCAATTCACAGTTACCATGCGTCCCGATTCCACTACTTTTTCTGATCCTAAAACAGGGAAAAAAGTATTCTCGGTAGCCACGCGTGATATGCCACCTCCGCCGCCGCCAGCAGGTGCGCCAGCGCCGCCGACTCCGCCGGTTCTCACTTTACACGGCTCCAGTTCTGAAGTCAAATTGATTACTATCGATTCAACCACGGTAGAATTCAAAGGTAGAAATAGTGAGGGAAAACAAGTGGTATTTCGGGCAGAGAAAGTGGGTAATACCGCTACTTCTCCTAAAGAAAAACCACTTATCGTCATCGATGGCGTCATCACATCGGATCTAGATATGAACAAAATCAATCCGAACAATATCGCATCGATGAATGTCTTGAAAGGCGAAAAAGCGAAAGAAAAATATGCTGAAAAAGGAGCGAATGGTGTGATCGAAATCACAACAAAGAAACCCTAGCGACGACGAGTTTAAAAAATGATAGAATTATGTAATAGGCGGTGATTTTCACCAGCCTATTACCGTTTAGGGGCATTAAAAAGTAGCCGGATCCGGACAATTTTGCGCGTAAAACGCTAAGTCCCGTTGAGAACAAACGCCAGGATAATCTCCGTGAAATCCTTGCATATCGCGGATCAATTGAAAATGTAAATGCGGAGGCCAGCCACCATTTTCGTGCGGCTCTCCCAGGTGGCAAAGTACCTGTCCTTCAGAAATAGGCATTCCCTCGTACAGACCTTCCAGATCTGTAGAAGCCAAGTGCCCATACAAACTATAAATTCCCAGATCGGGGTGGTGTAAAATAATCGTAGGTCCATAATTCCCAGAACCTGGGTTGACTTGAAAACTGTGCACTACGCCATCCGCTACGGCATTAACAGGTGTTCCTGCAGCCGTCCAAAAATCAATGCCTAAATGGATATTCCTAAAATCCGCAGAGACCGTGGCGAAGTTTTCGTGTGCCTCGTAAATGACCCGGTGTTCGAGGTAGCCGCCTACACCGATTTTGGGCCCTAAATTCTGATCTATATAAGTGCAAAAAGCGGATATATTCCCGAAGACGGATGGATTTAACTCTGCATTCTTAGCACTAAGATCCAGCGCTACGCTGTTCGATGGTGTCAAAGGCTCAGAAAACAGGCGATGAATCATTCTTGAATTTATTTGCTTAAATTTAATCAAAGATAAATAATGCGCCTTCTAACCCTACTTTTTCTTGCCCCCTTTTTCATTTTTGCTCAGCAGAAGTTTCAATTAACGGGATCCGTGACAGAAAAAGGAACAACCATCATTCCGGGCGCCAGCATTTTCATTGAGGGAACCACGATGGGAACGCAGTCGGATGCAAAGGGTCACTATGTGCTAAAAAATATTCCTCCGGGACGCCACCGATTGGTCGCTTCGATGGTGGGTTATGTACCTAAATTAGTGCTACTTGAATTTCCTGGAAAAATCACGGAGCTGAACATCAATTTAGAAGAAGACAACAAAACACTGGACGAAGTTCGCGTGGTGGGGTCCCAAGACAAGTTATGGGAGAAGCAATTTCGGGAATTTGAGAAAGGATTTTTGGGGGAAAGTTATAATCGAAAGGAGGTCTTCATCACGAATAAAGAGGTGGTAGATTTTACGGAGTCGTCCGACGCTTTCAGTGCGAAAGCCTCGCAACCTTTGCAGATCATCAACAAGTCTTTAGGCTATAAGGTGACGTATTTTATGGACAATTTTGAAAAAACGAATAGCTTGACTTCGTTCAAAGGCCTCGCGAGTTTTGAGAAATTAGTACCAGAAGATGCGAAGCAAGAACGCAAATGGAAACGAAACCGAGAGGAGGCTTATGAGGGTTCTTTAAAGCATTTTCTGAAGGCTTTGGGAGATAATCGAATCGAAGAGGAAGGGTTTAATGCCTTTTTATTGAAGCCGGAATACTTGAATAATTTGCGGAGGGGCCTGTTTTTTGACCGAAATAACGAACGACATGTGGCCTTTAAAACTTCGGAATTAATCGGGATAACCACGCCTGATGGATTAACGATGCTTAACTGGAAAATCCCCATGGAGATCGTAGGGGATTTAATGAACCCCTATTCCATCGAAATGCGAGGCGAAATGGGAAAAATCGGGATGGCGGATCTGTTACCTTTGGACTTTGATATAAGTCAACCCTAGCCTTTTCATCATTCAAATGGGGCAGTAGGTCTATTCCTTAAATCACCAAATACTATTTCCCTACCTTTACGTTTAGGTAAAAAATTCAATCCTATGCGCTATTATTCCCTGCTTCTATCTCTTCTTCTTTTCAGCTGTAAAGACGCGCTCGACATGGTCGTAACGGCGAATCCCTATACCGAGATTAAAAAAGCTTTATCGATTGATCCGGCCGCCTTAGAAAATTACGCGGCGCAGGTGAAACCCGCCTACGTGAACAAGGATAATACCGCGGCGAATCCGATTACAGATAAAGTGGCCACCTTAGGTCGGGTCTTGTTTTATGATAAGAACCTAAGTGTTAATAATGGGTTTTCGTGCGCGAGTTGTCACAAGCAGGAGTTTGCATTCGGGGATACCGCTGTGTCTAGTTTAGGGGTGGATAATGGACGCACGATTCGCCATTCGATGCGCTTGATTAATTCGCGTTTTGCGAATGAGGCGAAGTTTTTTTGGAATGAACGAGCAGCTAGTTTAGAGGCCCAGACGACGATGCCTATTCAGGATCATTTGGAATTAGGTTTTAGTGGCCAAACCGGACGCGGCAACATGACCTCCCTCATCACA
>JBEBBJ010000024.1:0-29612 GCA_041158445.1 Bacteroidota bacterium | reverse complement strand
GACGATTCAAGATGCCATCGCGATTCGCCCGGACCGCATTGCTTTTTATTCGTATGCCCATGTGCCGTGGACGAGTAAGGCGCAGCGTTTGTTTGATGAAAGTGATTTGCCTGAGGCGTCAGAGAAGATGCATTTGTACCAAAAAGGCAAGGAGCTTTTCCGCGCCGCCGGTTACACAGACATCGGGATGGATCACTTCGCACTACCGACGGATTTGATGGTTAAAGCGCATAATGAAGGCAAATTACATCGCAATTTTATGGGCTACACCGTGCAACAGACGGGATTATTGCTTGGTTTAGGGGTGTCAAGCATCAGCGATATTTACTATGGTTTTGGACAAAATAAAAAGACCATTCAAGAATATTACCAGCAAATTAATGCCGGCGAGCTGGCTGTTTTCAGAGGCTATTTTTTAAGTCTGATGGACCAAAAAATGCGCCAATATATCCTCGACATCGCGTGTCAGGGCAAGACGCATTTCCACAAAGAAGACCTCGAAGTCCTCCGCCAATACACCTTCCACGAACTAGACGAACTCGCGATCGACGACCTTGTCACCTGGGGCGAACATGGCGTTATCGTGACCGACCTGGGCAAACATTTTATTCGAAATGTGTGTAAGGCGTTTGACCTGAAACTGCTTTCAAGCGAGGTGCAGGAAAGGGTGTTCAGTCAGGCGGTGTAGGTTATAAGCCGAAGCGGGATTTAATAGCATTGAAATTGCCGCTAACTTGACTAGATGTAAGCCCAACATTTTTATAAACTCTTACAATTGACATCCGTCCTGTATAGGATAAATATGTTGAGTTAGCGGAAAAAGAACCGATTGAGTTAGTGGTTGTTGTCGCAGCATTACCGCCAATAATATTGGAGCGTAAGCTAGCACTACTAGATGTATTTGCTTTAAACACACCATCTATATAGATAGAAAAGTTTGTTGAAATTCTAGAAATTACAACTTGATGCCAACGTCCCCAGGTAAAGCCTGTTGTTGACAATCCGATAGCTCCTCCTACATTTATTTCACCTAAATTACCATTTTGACTACTTCCAGTAAATACGAATATAGCAGAAGACAAATCATTGGGCTTCGTATTTATGGAAATTAAACGATGGTCATTATGATTAGGGTTTGCCCAAAACTCAATAGTGAAATCACCTGTCCCAAAATTAAAATCAGAGGAAGCAGCAGGCAATACAATCCCTTTACTGTTTATGAATTGAAAATAACCTCCGTTTGCATTATTGTAAGTGATGCCAGCTGAAATTGTTCCATTATTCCCTTTCCCTGTTAAATCTGTCCAAGTACTTCCTGACCCAGAATAACTAGATGGATTCCCTGCATCTAGATTCATCACCAATCCCGTCATAGATATTTCCGAAGGCATGACCGTGACCAGAGAAACATAATTATTGTTACCCTTAAAAAAGGATTCCTGTGCAAGGGAAACTTGAGTAAAGAATAGGAGTAAAAAAAGAATAATGTGGTTTTTCATTATTGGATTTTAGAAAGAGCGAATAGGTCTTACTCGATGTTCAATGTATGTTGCGGTTCCAAGTGGTAGGCTCCCATCCATTATACAATAATATGCTGATACGTTGTTAGCGATTTCAACGGTGGATGACCAATAACGGCCTGTTGATGGAAAAGTGCCTGAAAGACCGGGTAGGTTTCTTTGTTGATTAAGTAAATTCAATTCATATTTTGATGGAAGATACCAATCGCCAAAATTAGATGTTGGATCTTTAAAATTATAACAGGCAATAGGGGCTGTAATTAAGCGTGAATCACCCCACATTTGATTTAAAAATACCAGCTGTGCTGTATTATTTTTTCCAGCTAAAATTCCATCAGCGGTACCAACAGTATGATAAACATTAGATGTCATGAATTTAGCAGCCGTTGCAATATCAGAGGTATAAGCAATCAAACCATGTGCCCCATCATCCCAAGTATGAAACACAATTCCACCTCCATAAGATTCTCCAATGGTATGCGTGGTTGATCCGCCACCTCCTGCTGGAGTTGTCCAAGTTAATGTTCCACTACCTGTTGTAGTTAACACTTCTCCACTTGTTCCATGTGTTTTAGGATAAGTCACATCTCCAGTTGTTAATGTTCCGGATGTTTTTACATTAGTGACGCTAGTATTTCCTAATTGGATGGTATTGCTTGCTGCGACCGTAGCACCGTAACCTAGGGCAGTTGCATTGGTGATTGTTACATCAGTGGTTTTTCCAGTTGTTGTGTTGTATCCTAAAAAAGTACTGTTCGTTGTGTTAATATATGGACCTCCCGAGCCCACTTTACCTGCTGCAGCTCCTATTGCCGTGTTTCCTGCACCTTTTTCGGCATTTAGTGCCATGGATCCTACTGCAGTTATATTATCGCTTGTTGCATAATAGGCAGTCTGAAATCCAATAGCTACGTTATTGCTACCTGTTAGATTACTATTAGCCGCATTTTGGCCTATCGCAATATTATTACCTCCACTTGTATTTTGTTTTAAAGCCTGATAACCGATTCCAACATTATTATCTCCCGTATTTGCAGCCAATGCATTACTGCCTAACCCAGTATTATTATTTCCACTTGTCGAACTTGGTAAAACTCCAATACCTACTGCAGTATTGTTATTTGATGAGCGTCCTCCTTGTCCAATAGTTAAACTATTTACTGTTAAATTATAAGCTCCAAGGTTTACAGCTCCAGAAGCGCCTGAATAAGGAATTCCTGACGCTGCTGGTGTTGAGGAACTCCATGTGGTTCCATTGGATGTTAATACATTACCACTTGCACCTGGTGCGACAACTTGTAAAGCATTCGTGCCATTACCTAATAAGACATTATTGGCAGTTAACGAAGCCGATCCCGTACCTCCATTAACTACTGAAACCGTTCCTGATATGGAATTTGAATTCACTGTTGATGAAACAACTGGTATATTTAAAGTAGTCCCTGATAATGTTGCAGAACCACTACCTGTTGTTGTTAAGGTTATAGGTGCTTGATAATCGGTACCAGCCACTGCAATTGATGGTATACCTGTAGTCGTGGTATTTTTTAGAATACCTGTTGACAAACTAGCAAGTGAGGTACCATTTATTTTTACCACGGTGGATGAATTACCTACACTAGTAACATCGCCAGTTAAGTTCGCATTTGTAGTGACGTTTCCTGCAGTTAAATTAGATGCGGTTCCTGAAATACTCCCTGCATTTATGTTTGCACTTACTACTCCACTGCCATCAATACTTAAATTAGTGCCTATTTTAACCCCTCCTATTACTGACGCACTCGCGGTAGGTAAATTATAGGCAGTTGTTGACGGAATATTTAAGGTGGTACCCGATAAAGTAGCGGAACCTGACCCTATTGTGGTTAAAGTAATAGGCGCTTGGTAATCCGTTCCTGCCACCGCGGCAGTCAAAGCAGAGTTTCCATTTCCTTTAACTAATCCTGTTAATGAAGTTGCACCAGTCCCTCCATTAGTAACGGCCAATGTTCCAGAAATGCCAGTAGCTAGATTTGTTGTACTCGATGAAGCGGTTGCCGCTGATCCATAACCTTGACCAATATTCCAATAGCAGTTTGTGCCATCGTAATAGAAATTCAAAATATCTTTAGAGTTAGCCGCACTGGATAATGCAACTGTGGAGGCAGACGTGGATCCTAACACTTTATTCGTTGCTCCGGAAATGGCAGGCAAAGTAATGGTTCTATTTCCTGTTGCATCTTGTGTTAAGACAATCGTGCCATAAGATCCTATTGGAGGAGCAGCGGTAAAGCTTAAAGCACTATTTTGAGTTAACGTAATGGCGGCATTTAATCCTTGTGATGGATTCCAGCTAATAGACGACCCTGTGTAGCTTAATGTTTTGGGAGTGGATGCGTAGGTTGGTGCCGTAATACTTGTGGCACTTATTGCTCCCGTTGTTACGGTACCTGTAAAGGTAGGAGAGGCCAAAGGTGCTTTTACTGCGATTGCAGTTGTTATATCCGAAGTATTAGCTTTCTGATTTAGTGCAGTTTGTGTAGCAGATGAAATAGGTTTGTTCGCGTCGCTTGTATTTTCTATATCGCCTAATCCTAAATCTGATTTGGTCAAAGAAATATTACCCGACATTCCATTCACCGTTTGGACAGGTGGTGCAGGGGTTAATAGTTCAATCCAATTTGAAAGCACGGCAGGATTAGCTGCAGCTAACACGTAGTTCTTATTCACATCCGTTCTGATAACCACACTACCGATTACCGCAGTACTCAAGGCAAGCATGTCCGCTTGACTGGTTAATACTTTTACGCTTGAAAAAGAGATAGCTGGTATTTGATCTGTAGGTATTTTGCCCAAGGCATTTAAACTAGCTACTCCACTTGCAGCACCCACTTTGTTCGCATCTAATTTTAAATTTAAGGCTGCTTGAGTAGGATTAGAAACCGGTTTACTCACATCATTTGTATTATCTACATTGCTTAAACCAACATCTGATTTGGCTAAATTCACAGAACCTGTGTATCCATTAACGGCTTGTACAGGAGCTGCTGGAGTTAAGAGTTCCACCCAATTCCCTAACGTACTTGCAGGCAGTGCACTTAATATATAGTTTTTATTTGCATCTGTTCGAACGGCAATGCTTCCCACAGTTGCACCGGAAAGAGCGATCATATCTACATCACTTGCAACCACGCTAGTAGATGATAAGGTTACTGGAGGTAGTTGATTAGAAGGTATAATTCCTAATGCGTTTAATGTAGCAACTCCATTAGCAGCTCCTTTTTGAGACGCGTCTATTTTTAGAGCCAATCCGGATGTTAAGGCGGTAGTACTTGCTTTCAAAGCTAAACCTGGAACCGTAGGTGCATCTGCCGTTCCCGCAAGATCTCCGGCTAATTGTATCTTACCTTTTGTGGAGGCATTTGCATCCGCGATTGTTGCGGCTGCTACTTGAGTGACTACGAATGTTTTGATGGTACCCGTATCTGCTTTCGCTGCCAAGGCTGCATTTACATCCGATGAATTTGCTTTTAGTGCCAGTGCCGCATTCACATTCGCTGTATCGGCTTTCGCCGCCAAGGCAGCTGTCATATCAGTGGTGTTCGCTTTGAGTGCTAATCCCGCATTCACATCCGTTGCATTTGCCTTCAAATCCAAGGCCGCTTTTGTCGCCGTTGATACAGGCTTCGCTGCATCCGAGGTATTATTTACTTGGTCTAGGCCTAAATTTAAACGAGCATCTGCTGCTGTTGTTGCACCTGTTCCGCCTCCAGAAATAGCGAGAACACCTCCTAATTTTTCAGCCGTTTCAGCGAATAAAGTGTAAGGACTATAGGTTAGTTTTTGGTCTGAAACTTTCGTGTAGGAAGCACCTTGATTAAAGCTGACGTGTACTTGTAAAGTCTTTTGTGAGGCGTCCCAAACCAATGCATTAAACGACGCTGTGGACACAGATCCGATCATTAAATTGACTAGACCGTAGGCATCAGTTCGTGTTTTTTGCACCTCTTCGAATTGCAAAGTGGAGCCATTATAGATGCTGAATTTCATCCAGACATCCCCGTTCACTAAGGGTTGTCCAGTGATGTCTTGGCCGGGTACTTCGATGGCGTTAGGATCAAGGATGACGGCTTGGTAGGAGAGACCTTTTTGGGAAAAACCTACATAAGAAACGAGTACTAAAATCAGAGAGAACAGATACTTTTTCATATAACAAATTATTTGCTCAAGCTAATGCCTAAGCTGAATGTGGATGGGATGAAGTTTAATGTCGAGCTACCGAAATTATAGCTGTCTAGGTGTTGGTATTTTGCAAACACACCGATCTGTGGATTGATTTGCTTGCTTAATTCAAAGCTGTAGCCGTACATTGTGCGTAAAGAACTGAACTGACTATCGCCTGATAAATCCACGTAGCGGTTTAATAGAAACTGATTTCCGTTAACCATGGTAGAAGCTGCCACCTGAAGTTTTGAAACAAGAGCAATTCCTTTTCCTAGCGAAAGTCGCGGTCCTATTCCGGCCTGGATACCGATGAAATCAGTAGCGTACGAAAAGGGGATATTTTGCACATCACCCACATTATTGAACTGATTATAATTAATGCCGTAATCAACAAGGAATGATTTCGAAAGCTTAGACTCACGTGATAAACTCAAATGCAGTCCTGAAGATGGACGCAAGAATGACGGATTTGATCCGGCTGAATTCGTGAAAACGAAGGAAGTAATGTTCGAGCCTACTTCCAGTTTATAAGACTGTGCTAGAGATGAAAATCCGATAAGCAATAGGAGTAAAATTCTTTTCATATGTTATTGTTTAACTAGACTTTTTGTGATGATTTGGTTGTTAGAAACCAAGCGTAATATGTATTTGCCCACAGGTAGGCGATCAAAATTGAGTAGTTGAACCTCGCTGAGATTCGGAGCTATTTCTCCGGACCAAACACGTAACCCATCGATGGAATACAATTCAACGGTCGAAGGATAAGCACTAGGCCGTGAAAGTTTTAAGTGAAGCTGAGCGCTGAATGGATTAGGAAAGGTTTCTAAAGTAATAAGCGAAACTGGCTCTACAGAACGACCCATAGCACGAGACGACGGCTGCAAAAACCCCTGTCGCATCACGT
The DNA here is from genome assembly GCA_041158445.1 of Bacteroidota bacterium. Lineage (GTDB taxonomy): Bacteria > Bacteroidota > Bacteroidia > Cytophagales > Spirosomataceae > Aquirufa. The sequence goes on along the minus strand of JBEBBJ010000024.1, from coordinate 22,985 downwards.
AAGCTCCGGCTTTGCTGGTTCCTGTTACTACTGACGATTGCCCTATCGATTGCAAATAGGTTGAACTTCCTATACCAGAGGATAGGGTTGAAATCTTAACAGGGCTAGTTTGGGCTAGGCAAGCGGTCGATAAAAGGGTAAAAAAGAGCAATCGAAAACGCATTCTTTGTTTATTTTACTACAAAAAACGGGCTTTGATTTGCGTTAATTTAGGTATTTGGCACGGAAATGGTTCGAATTATAAAATTTCGGACAACTAAATAATTTAGGTCAGTTCGAAAAATAATATTTAAAACTAAATTGCCGTACAATAAACTTACAGATGTTATTTACTTCAGTTGTTCTAGTTTTAATCGTATCATTCTTATTGCTGATCAACAATTGGTCGATCAATAAAGGAATCATTTTCTTCGTTTTGGCAATACTAATTGTAGGGATGAGGCAATTGACATTTTTGCTGGCCATGACTACGGGATATGATTATTGGCTAGCCGTATTACTGATACATTTCGACCCTTTAATAGCTCTATTGGCTACCTTTTGTCTGTATTATTTTAAGAGTTTGATAAAAGGGAAACTGTTGTTTGATCGGTACTTCTTCTTGTGTGCTATACCTGCCCTAGTCGTCTTGGTAAATATCTTTCCCTACTACTCAGTCCCTTTTGCGAGCAAACTTGCCTATTATACGAATGAGCAGAGGCATATTCCCTACACAGAGCCGGCTAACTTTTCCTTTGTATTATTTCCATTCCATATTCAACGCACTTTCGTGTTCATTACGAATACAATCATCTTTTTTTTAGCTTTTAGGTATTTGTATCAGGCCAAAAAGAGGGGATCCACATTCCTAAAAAAAAGAGTCTTGCAATTAATCAACCAACTATTTATTGTTATTCCCATCATCGTTTTTCCCATTTTTGCCTTAGTCATTTATGCGACCTCCCAATCGTATCATGCCGAGGGGGTCGTTTTTCGAAATGAATCCTATGCTGCTGATGGGTATTTCTTTTTGATCTTGTTAATACTTCCCATTAGCTTCCTGTTCATGCCTACTTTTCTCTACGGAGATTTACCGAACAAGCCATTCGTTATTAGATTACTTTCGTTCTACAAGAGGTTTACCCAAGCTAATCCCAGTTTCCAACAAACGGCCTTCGAAAAATCCGAAGACCTGGAACGCATTGTGAACTACATCGAAAAGGAAAAACCCTATGTGAATACGGCATTCTCCCTGCACGATATTTCGCGTTCCTTGAATATTCCTCACATCCGTGTCACGACCTGTTTTAGCAAGCAATTGAAAGTTTCGTTCCCTACCTATCGCAATAAATTACGGGTGGAATATGCGACAGAACTTTTTCGCTCCGGGGCCCATTTGAACACTTCGATTGAAGGGATTGCGGCGATGTCTGGATTTAAGAGTAAGTCCATTTTCTACACGGCTTTCAAGGCTGTGTATGGCGTGAATCCGATGGAGTGGATTAAGGAGAATTTATAAATGAGGCGATTAATTTCGCTAATCGCCTCAAAAAATGACTATATTTGAGGCGATTACACATTCTAATCGCCTCATCATGTACAACTGGCAACGGGAATCTTGGCCACATTTTGAATTTAACATCCACTCTTTCGAGCCGGCATTAAGCGCATTTATGCTCAAATCAGGTGAATTAAGCGGTAAATTGCTTGCCTTGCCTATCGAGCAACGTACGGAAATGATGATTCAACTGATGGTTTCAGAGGCTTTAAAAACCTCTGAGATTGAAGGCGAAAATTTCAGTCAAATAGACATTATGTCTTCGATTCGGAAGAATTTAGGTCTGCCTGTGGAACATTTGGCAAAAAATAAAAACGCGGATGGTCTCAGTAAAATGTTAGTAGACGTTCGCAAAACCTATGAGCAACCGCTGTCTGAGAAGCAGATAAAGTCTTGGCATCAATTGTTGATGGGGAATATGCCACATATAAATGCCGGCAAATGGCGTAGTGATGCGGCCCCAATGCAAATTGTTTCTGGTTCTGCCGCAAATCCGACGGTACATTATGAAGCACCTCCATCCTCGCGTGTTCCGCAGGAAATGAAGCAGTTTATTACTTGGTATAATGAGTCCGCCTGGATGTCGCCTCCTGTGAAGGCGGCGGTGGCCCATTTGTATTTTGAATCGATTCACCCTTTTGAGGATGGGAATGGCCGGATAGGTCGCGCCATCGTGGAGAAAGCACTTTCACAGGGCCTAAATTGTCCTTTGCCTTTTAGTATTTCCAAAGCCATCGAGGCAAATAAGAAAGCCTATTATCAATCCCTTCAACAAGCAGAAAAAGGCCTGGATATTACGGATTGGATACATTGGTTTGTCCAAACTCTGCTCGAGGCGCAAACCTATGCGGACAAAATGATCCAATTTACGGTCACTAAATGGCATTTCTTTTCTGTCTTTGAACACAAACTAAATCCCCGCCAAAACAAGGTCATCAACCGCATGTTAGCCGATGGTCCCGACTCCTTCCAAGGGGGAATGAACGTCCGCAAATATGTAGGAATAACAGGCACTTCGCGGGCCACCGCTTCCCGTGATCTTCAAGAGCTTGTTTCATTGCAGATATTTACCCCTCTAGGCTCGGGTAGGTCGGCGAGGTATGAGGTGGTTTTTTGATTAAATCAAAAAATACGCCGTTGCCCTCCCTACTCCTTCTCTCCACAGTAATTTCTTTTCCACTAGTTCTGCTAATGTTTTCTTTACCGTGGGAAGTGGAATGTCTAGTCTACTTGAAATTTCACTTGAACTACAGCCAGGACGGTTTTCAATTAAGAATAGTATACTTCGTTCGCGCTGAGAGGTAGTTTCGTTATCTATTCTTCTTTGGTCTAATTTCAACATCAAGTTTTCTTGAATGTGACTTAAACAGCTTAAGAAAAAGCGAAGCCACTCGGTGATATCTTCTCCGGGTCTATTGCGCTGGGTGTCCATCAACACTTTGTAATAAGCCGATTTTCTGTTTTCGATCTCGTTTTCAAAGCTGATATATTGTATCCATGAATAGCCATTTTTTAAAAGTAGCAGGCTACCTAGTAACCTACTTAACCGTCCATTGCCGTCTTGAAAGGGGTGAATGCTTAAAAATTCATAGACAAATATGGCCACTTTAATGATTGGAACTGTTTCCTGGTCAGCATTGTACCAATTGATTAAACGAATCATATCATCTTGCGTCTGTAGGCCAGGCTCGCTTGTTTTGAAAATTACTTGCTTACTTCCGTCTACTAAATTTGCTTCTACCGAATTACTGATCTGCTTAAATTTGCCTCTATGCCAGGCATCTTTTTCCCCATGTTTCAGTAACAGACTATGCAAACCCATGACTTGATTTTCGGTAATTTCGATGGAGTCAAAATGTTCAGATATGGTATCCAATGTTTCAAAATATCCTGCCACCTCCTGTTGATCTCTTTCCTCAAAAGTGGAAATCTCGATTCTTTTGATCAGCACCTCCACCTCATCATCCGTCATACGCGATCCTTCAATTCGGGTAGACGCTCCCACACTTTGAACCGTCGCGATAGACTTTAATTGTTTCAAAGTGTCTCCTTCCCGTTTTTCAAAGTTTGTCCAAGCCGCATCAAATCGATCGATTTTAGCTATTTCGGACAAAATTTTCATGTCAATCTCAAGCTGTAGGTTATTTATCTTCATTGAATTATATACGTAAATATCCGTAAATATACGATAATATATCCGTAAACAAGCTCACCTCTATCCCCTCAAACCTGCAGGTTTTTCAGTAAATTTTGTGCATTTTGCGCTTTCAAAAGCGTAAGCCTCTAAACAAAAATACATGATACACACGATGCGTTGGTTCGGACCGAACGACCCCGTTTCCTTGATGGATATTCGTCAAGCGGGTTGTAGCGGAGTCGTGACTGCCTTGCACCAAATCCCGGTGGGGGAAGTTTGGCCTATCGAAGCGATTCAAGAACGCATTTCCATTATTGAAGCGGGGAATAAGGACTGGACGCCTTTGCATTGGTCGGTGGTGGAATCACTCCCGGTGCACGAGGGGATTAAGAAAGCCTTGCCATCGCGCGCTCAGCTGATTGAAAATTACAAAACCTCTTTGCGAAATCTAGCAGCTTGCGGAATCAAAACCGTGTGCTATAATTTCATGCCGGTCTTAGACTGGTCGCGGACGAAATTGAATTTCGAGATGCCAGATGGGGCACGGGCTTTGCGCTTTGTTTGGACAGATTTCGCGGTGTTTGATTTGCATATTTTACAACGCCCGGGGGCTGCGGCGGATTATACTCAGACGGTGCAAGAGGCAGCTAGTCAGCGTTTCGCTTCGATGTCTTCTGACGAAAAAGAAGAGTTAAAAAATACGGCACTATTAGGCCTTCCGGGTTCAGAGGAGGCCTTTCATTTAGAGAATTTCCAAAGTCTATTAGACGAATACCGCGACATTTCAGCGGATCAATTGCGGGAAAATTTGCACTACTTCGTGCGATCTATTGCGCCTTTGGCACAGGAATTAGGCATCAATTTATGCATCCATCCAGATGATCCTCCTTTCCCACTTTTAGGCTTGCCACGTGTGGTGAGTACGGAGGCGGATTTAGCGGCATTGATGGAGGCATCGCCAGAACGGGCAAACGGAATCACGTTTTGCACAGGTTCTTTAGGAGTGCGTGCTGATAATGATTTACCTGGGATGGTGCGTCGATTTGCTGATCGAATTCACTTCCTGCATTTGCGGGCTACTTTCCGGGAACAAAATGATCCTTTAATTTTCCACGAGGCACCGCATTTAACGGGGGATGTGGATATGTTCGAGGTGGTAAAGGCAGTGGTGGAAGAAGAGAAAAGAAGAGGAAGAGAAGGTATTCCCATGCGCCCAGACCACGGTCACCAAATGTTAGATGATTTGAAAAAGAAAACCTATCCGGGTTATTCGGCGATCGGAAGATTGCGCGGTTTAGCGGAAATCCGAGGACTGGAATTAGCGATCCGGTCCTTTTTAGCGGTGTTTTTTGTGGTCTGCAGTTTTGCACTGAAGGCAGATGACGGCTACCGTTTGTGGTTAAAGTTTGACAAAGTTTCTAGTGCCGCACGCTATGCGCCATATGCGCAATCCGTTTCATCAGAGTTTGCATCGACACCTATTTTAGAGACGGCTCGCAAGGAACTAGCGATTGGATTGAAGGGTTTGACGGGGGTGGCGCCACGCGCGATCGCATCAAAAGGAAGTATTCAATTCGTGAAAGACCCTAGCCTAAAAGAAGAAGCTTTCAGCATCGTGGCAGGTCCTCAAATTCAAATCAAAGCCAGCTCTGACCGGGGCATTTTGTACGGGGTTTTTGAATTATTAAGAACGATTCAGCAGGAGAAACCTTTGGCAAACATCAGCTCATCGCCCAAAGTCAAATTCAGAATGTTGAACCACTGGGACAACGTGATGGGCACGATCGAGCGTGGATACGCCGGGCAATCGCTGTGGAAATGGTACGAATTGCCGGAGACGGTCGACCCGCGCTACACGGATTACGCCCGGGCAAACGCGTCCATCGGAATCAACGCCGTTTCAGTCAATAATGTGAATGCGTCGGCGCGGTTTTTAACGCCGGAGTATTTAGCAAAAGTGAAAGCCCTAGCGGATGTGTTTCGTCCCTATGGAATCAAATTATTTTTATCCGTGAACTTCGCTTCGCCTAAGATTTTAGGACGTTTGAAAACGTCGGATCCATTGGATCCTGAGGTGCGCGCTTGGTGGGCGGCGAAGACGAAAGAGGTGTATGGTTATGTTCCGGATTTTGGCGGATTTTTAGTCAAAGCGAATTCCGAAGGCGAGCCTGGACCTCAGGAATATGGCCGTACGCACGCGGATGGGGCGAATATGCTGGCAGAGGCGGTAAAGCCTTTTAATGGATTGGTGATTTGGCGGGCCTTCGTGTATGCGCCTAACCCGAAAGGCGATCGATTTAAGGAGGCCTATAATGACTTCAAACCGTTGGACGGAACCTTCGCGAAAAACGTAATCGTTCAGGTGAAAAATGGACCGATTGACTTCCAGCCGCGGGAGCCATTCCACCCGCTTTTCGGTGCGATGCCGAAGACGCCTTTGGCCTTAGAATTCCAGATCACCCAGGAGTACACGGGCTTCAGCACGAACGTCTTTTATCAATCGATTTTATTCAAGGAATGTTTGGATTCGGATACCTACCAAAACGGCAAAGGTTCCACCGTCGCAAAAGTCATCGACGGCAGTTTAGGCAACGACCAAATCACGATGATGGCCGGCGTGGCGAACACCGGATCAGACCGAAATTGGACGGGTCATTTGCTTTCACAAGCGAACTGGTATGCCTTCGGTCGTTTGGCATGGGATCACACATTGAGCTCGGAGCAAATCGCTGAAGAGTGGGTGAAGCAAACCTTGACTCGCGAGGCAACAGCCTCGAAAACGGCCGCTGACATTCTGATGAAATCCCGCGACACTTATGTGAATTTTACCACCCCTTTAGGCTTGCACCACGTGATGGGTCAAGGAATTCACTGGGGTCCTGAACCTTGGTTAGAGCGCAGCCAACGTCCGGATTGGACATCGATTTATTACCACCGAGCGGACTCGGTGGGCTTAGGTTTTGACAGAAAAGCGAGCGGGAGTAATGCCTTGAGTTTGTATCACCCAGAGGTGGCGAAGCAATGGCTCGATCCGGCGAAAACGGATTTGAATTATTTTCTTCTGGGCGCACGCTTTGGGATGAATTCTGCTACCGCATGAATACCGGTTTGCAGGAAGTGAAGGATTTGCAAAAGGAATGGGATTCGCTGCAAGGCAAGGTGGATCCAGAGATTTTTGCAGACGTGAAAGGGCGTTTAGCGGCACAACAACGGGAGTCTGTTTTGTGGCGCGATGCGCATGTATTGTACTTCCAAACCTATTCTAAATTACCGATTAGCTACGGGACGCCTGCGCGGACTTTGGCAGAAATAAAAGAAATTGTACGAATTTATCAGCTAAAATAAGATGCAACAACCATTCTCATTACAGGGGCGCGTGGCGCTCATCACGGGCGGCGGAACCGGAATCGGATTCGACATCGCGAAATGCTTTTTAGCGTCCGGAGCCACTGTCATCATCACGGGTCGCCGCGAAGACGTTTTAAAAGAGGCCGTTGCAACCCTTGGAGCTGGGGCACATTATGCAGTGAATGACGTGGCTGATTTGAGTTTGACCGCCTCCCTCGTGGACGAGTTGGTAAAAAAACATGGCGCCATCGACATTCTCGTAAACAACGCCGGCATCAACATGAAGCGTCCGGCAGTCGAAGTTTCGGATGATGATTTCGCGAACATTATTAACGTGAACTTGAACGCCGTTTTTGCCTTGACACGTGAAGTGGGGAAACACATGCTCGAACGCGGAAAAGGTTCGATCATCATGATTTCCTCGATGGCGGCTTACTACGGCATCGACCGAGTGGCGGCCTATGCGTCTTCGAAAACGGGTATTTATGGTTTAGTTAGAGTGCTGGCATCTGAGTGGTCTGGCAAGGGCGTTCGCGTGAATGCCATCGCACCTGGATTTATCGAAACGGCGATGAGTCGGACGGCGATGAATTCAGATCCAGATCGGAAACACAAGGCGATGGATCGCACGCCGATGGGGTATTTTGGGAAACCAGAAGACATCGGCTGGGCAGCGGTTTATTTAGCTTCGGATGCAGCAAATTACGTAACAGGCGTCTCAATCCCGGTTGACGGCGGGAATTCAATCGGATTCTAATGAAAGGAAATTACCGCTGGGTGGTGGTCGCCCTCTTGTTTTTTGCGACGACGATTAACTATTTAGATCGCCAGGTGATCGGCTTGTTGAAGCCCACGCTGGAGAAGGAATTGAACTGGTCCGAGACGGATTACAGTTTCATCGTGATGTGTTTCACGGCGTCGTATGCGCTGGGATTGTTGGCTTTCGGGAAGGTGATCGATAAGATAGGTTCCAAAATGGGCTATGCCATTTCCATCGTCATCTGGTCGATAGCGGCGATGGCGCATGCCTTGGCGAAGACTTCGTTCGGATTCGGCGCGGCACGCGCCGCTTTAGGAGCCGGCGAAGCGGGGAATTTCCCGGCGGCGATTAAGACAGTCGCGGAGTGGTTCCCGAAGAGAGAACGTGCTTTAGCAACAGGAATTTTTAATTCCGGCGCAAACATCGGTGCGATGGTTGCACCCATTATGGTACCTTGGATTTTAGGTGCTTATGGCTGGCAGGAAGCTTTCATTATCACCGGTGCGATCGGATTTATTTGGTTAGCCTTGTGGTGGTGGTTTTACGAAGTGCCGGCAAAACATCCTTCGGTAACGACAGAAGAATTAGCGCACATCCAAAACGTTGAAGAGGAGGTGACAGACGTCGCACCCATTGCTTGGGGCAAGCTTTTTGGGTATCGCCAAACCTGGGTCTTCATCGTAGGCAAGTTCTTCACCGACCCTATCTGGTGGTTTTTCTTGTTTTGGTTGCCGTCCTATTTCTCGACGACTTTTGCATTAGACTTGAAAAAGCCGAGTTTACATTTAGCGATTTTGTTTACTTGCACCTCGATCGGGAGCATTGGCGGAGGCTATATTTCAGGGTATTTCATTAAGAAAGGCTGGCCGGTGTATAAGGCGCGCAAGTATTCGATGTTCTTGTTTGCGCTATGTGCGGTGCCCATTATTGGGGCGCGCTGGGCGACGGATATTTGGCAGGCCGTATTCTTAATTTCTATCGCGGCCTCTGCGCACCAGGCTTGGTCTGCGAATATCTTTACGACGGTGTCGGATATGTTTCCCAAACACGCCGTTTCCTCCGTCGTGGGTATCGGTGGCCTCGCGGGCTCGCTAGGTGGCGTGATTTTCCCCTACATCATTGGGGTAGTTTTAGATTCCTACAAAGCGGATAACGCTTTGTCAGCCGGATATAATGTTATATTTGTGGCCTGCGGCTGCGCGTATTTATTTGCCTGGTTGCTCATTCATTTCATTTCTCCAAAAATGGAGATCGTTAAATCGTAGATCGATGAAAAAATTACTAATTGCCTTATTGGCTTTTGCTAGCAGTGCATACGCTCAAGTTCACCATCCATTAGAAGGTGCTTGGGATTTAAACGTAGCCATGGAAAACCGCAATGGCGGGGTGTCTACCGCACCCTCTTGGTTAGAAGTGCGTCATTCGGGTCATAAAACCCTGACTGGACGTTTTGTAGGGGATGGTGGTTCAGCCCGTCCTGTTTCAGAGGTATTTTATAAAGACGGTCATATCTCCTTTAAAATCCCCCCTCAATGGGAGTTGACAGATGTTCAGATGAGCTTTGAGGGAGATTTGAAAGACGGTAAGTTGTTGTCTGGAACGATCACTAAACCAAATGGCAAAGCGATGGCCTTCACTGGCGTACGTGCTCCCTCGTTATGGAGAGCTGCGGAACCTGTTTGGGACAAACCGATCACCTTATTCAACGGAAAAGACTTAACAGGTTGGAAGGCTTTAGGGCCTAAAAACCAATGGATCGTCGAGAACGGCGTGTTAAAAAGCCCAGCTTCTGGTGCGAATTTATGCACCGAACAAAAGTTCAACGACTTTAAATTACACATCGAATTCCGCTTGCCAGCAGGTAGTAACAGTGGCGTGTATTTACGCGGCCGTTATGAGGCACAAGTGGAAGACAGTTTTGGAAAAGAGCCCTACAGCATCTATTTAGGGGGTATTTACGGATTTATTGATCCACTTTTCCAAGCCGCAAAACCTTCAGGCGAATGGCAGACCTACGACATTACTTTAGTAGGACGTAAAGTTTCTGTTACCTTAAACGGCCAAAAAGTCATCGTCGAACAAAACATCCCCGGCATCACAGGCGGCGCGATGGACAGCGATGAAGCAGCGCCGGGTCCTATCATGATGCAAGGTGACCATGGTCCGGTGGAGTACAGAAATATCGTATTAACACCGGCGAAATAATGAAAAAAACGCTCTTAACTGAAGATTGGACCGTTGTCCTTTTAGGCTTCCTAATCATCGGTCTAGCTTTGATTGGTATCAAAATTCCAAGCCCCTCTTTCGGCTGGGAGACAACCTCAGATTTAACTGAAAAAGTGCTCACGGCGGGTAACCTAGTGAAGCTCGCACAGATTTTTGTTTTCACGTATGTGATCGCATTACTGGCGGCGAGTGTTTTGGGTAAAAGTGTGGCAGGCACGGCGAAAGGTTTTCCGATTGTGTTTGTCCTTACTTCGCTGGCATTAGTTTTAGCGGGCAATGCCTTCTTGAAAAACTGGAACCTTGAAGCGGTGATCTTTAGCTTATCGATCGGATTATTGTTAAGCAATTTCTTCAGCTTGCCGGCCTGGTTAACGGAGACGCTTTCGACGGAATTGTTCGTGAAGATCGGTTTGATTTTATTAGGAACGAGCGTGATTTTCGGGGACATTTTGAAAGCCGGATCACTTGGTTTAATTCAGGCGTTAATCGTGGTTATTTCGGTCTGGTATTTTGCATTTTGGATTTCCAAAAAAATGGGCATCGACGAGGAATTCGCCATTATGATTTCTAGTGCGGTTTCTATCTGTGGAGTTTCGGCAGCGATTGCTACCTCTGGAGCCATTAAAGGAGATTCGAAAAAGCTTTCTTACGTCATTTCCATCGTATTGATCACGGCGATTCCGATGATCATCTTCTTGCCTTTTATTGCTCAGGCCTTAGGTCTATCACAAGCGGTGACGGGTGCTTGGTTAGGCGGTACCATAGATACGACGGGGGCAGTCATTGCTTCAGGAACGATGGTGGGAGAGGAGGCCTTGAAGATTTCGACGATTGTGAAATTCTCCCAAAACGTCCTTCTAGGATTCGCTGCCTTCGCTATTTCGATTTATTGGACCTTGACCAATAACCAGTCTGAAACGGTAAAGGAAAGCAAGCCTACGGTGGGAATCATCTGGGAGCGCTTCCCAAAATTCGTGTTAGGCTTCATCGCAGCCTCGCTTCTTTTCTCGTTTGTGATTTCTTCGGAAACCATCGATTCGGTAAAAGGAGGATTTAAATCGTTGCAGGGATTGTGGTTTGCATTGGCCTTCACCAGCATCGGTTTAGAAACGAAGTTTTCAGATCTTTTCTCCAAAGAAGGGAAGAAGCCACTCTACGCCTTTTTAATCGCGCAGCTATTTAACGTGTTTGTAACCTTGCTGGTGGCCTACCTGCTGTTTTAGCATTTTTCCACTTATAAAATTAAAAGTCTATAATTTTTATAGACTTTTTTTGTACCCAAAAGCCTCATATGGGCACATTTTCGGGATATTTTAAAAATATTTTCAAATTGGCATTTGCATTTAATTCAGAAGCGTAATACATTTGCATTATAATCTACTAAATCCGTAGGGTTTATAGTGTAATGCAAAATATAATCCGCTGAGTATGAATAAGTTTATTACCCTTCTTTTGTTTCTGGTCGTTTCGACAACCGCGTCCTTCGGACAACAAGCAAAATCAACCATTAACTCGACCTTGAGTGGCCAGGTTTTGGACGAAAAAACAAAACAACCTATCCCAGGCGTTTCTCTTTACATCAAAGGAACCACCCACGGGGTGATCACGGATGCAGAAGGGCACTTCTATTTCCAAACAGGTCAAAAATTCCCCTACTCCCTAGTCGTAAGTTTCGTCGGCTACCAAAAACAAGAGTATATCGCGGAAGGAACTCCAGTAGAGATCTTATTGAAGGAAGAAGCGAAAGAGCTAGAAGAAATCGTAGTAACCTCTCGCCGTAGAAAAGAGGCGGTACAAGACGTACCCATCCCGATTGCGGTCATCGGTGGTGCGAAAGTGGCGGAGACAGGATCGTTTAACGTGAATCGTTTGAAGGAATTCATCCCATCGGTACAACTTTACTCGTCTAACCCGCGTAACACGTCTTTAAGTATCCGTGGTTTGGGTACGACATTCGGTTTAACGAATGATGGTATCGATCCAGGTGTGGGTTTCTATGTGGATGGCGTCTATTATGCGCGTCCGGCAGCAACGACGATGGATTTCATTGATATCGAGCAAGTCGAAGTATTACGTGGACCTCAGGGGACGCTTTTTGGTAAGAATACGTCAGCTGGTAACTTCAACGTGACGACGAAAAAGGCGAGTTTTACTCCTGGAGCTAACTTCGAGTTGAGCTATGGTAATTATGGTTATATCCAAGCGAAAGCATCGGTTACAGGTCCACTTTCGAAGACCTTAGCTGCCCGTATTTCCTTCTCAGGAACACAACGTGATGGTTTATTGTACAATGTAGCGACGCAACAAAAAGTGAATGACTTGAATAACTTAGGTGTTCGCGGTCAATTATTATTTGTTCCATCGGATAAAGTGAAATTCACCTTGATTGGGGATTTTACGCAACAGAATCCTAATGGATATGCGCAAGTGATAGCTGGTGTAGCACCTACGTTACGTGCCTCTTACCGTCAGTTTGAGAACATTATTAAGGACTTAAATTATCAATTACCTAGCCGTAATCCATACGATCGCTTAATTGATCACGATACTCCTTGGAGATCTGGTCAGAAATTAGGTGGCGTTTCATTGAATGCGGATATTCAGTTAGGCCCTGGGACATTAACGGCTACATCTGCTTGGCGTTTTTGGGATTGGGATCCCTCGAATGACCGCGATTTCACCGGTTTACAAGCGCTGAAAACATCCGCGGCGACTTCTTATCACGAACAATGGTCGCAAGAATTACGTTGGGCAGGCACCTTCTCGTCTAAATTGAGCGCGGTATTTGGAGCCTTTGTTTTTGGCCAAAACCTAAAATCGAATCCCGAGCAAACAGAGGAAGGCGGTTCAGCTACCTGGAGATTTAACCAAAGTACGACTTCTGCTTTATGGAAAACCCCAGGTCTTTTCGAAGGCTATGGCATTAAAACGCGTTCTAATTTGAATACACTTTCGGCGGCTGTTTTCGGTCAATTAGATATTGCCTTAACGAACAAAATCAGCTTAATGCCAGGTCTGCGTTATAACTACGATGCGAAGGATTTAAGCTACAGTCGTAAGACCTATGGCGGTTTGCAAACGACGGATGCGGCTTTACTCGCTCTGAAAAAATTAGTGTATTCGGATCAGGCGTTTAACGCGGATGTAACGGATCGCAACTTTTCTGGACAGGTAACTTTAGCCTACAAGCAATCGAAAAACTTCAATACCTTCTTAACTTATTCTACGGGTTACAAGCCAGTGGGCTTGAACTTAGGAGGATTACCTAACATCAATGGTCAGCCAGCTCTCGATTTAGCGACCATCAAACCGGAAGGTACGAAGCACGTGGAGTTAGGTTTCAAAACGCGTCCAAGTGTAAACACGACGTTTAATTTAACAGCCTACAATACCGATATTTCGGATTACCAAACCCTGGTTCAAACACCAGATCCAGCGGTTAACCGTGGGTATTTAGCGAATGCGGAGGGTGTTCGAGTACGCGGTATCGAAGTCGATGGAACTTGGAGCTTAACAAAGCACTTCTCCTTCTATGGTAACGTAGCCTACACCGATGCGATTTATACATCCTTTAAAAATGCCCCAGTTCCTTTAGAGGAAACGGGCGGTACAGCTTACTTTAAAGATATTTCAGGAGGGGAATTGCCAGGGGTTTCTAAATGGGCGACTTCGTTAGGTGCGGAATTCACTTCAGTCGCTAAGGTATTAGGCCAAACAGGAGAGTTCTACATTGCCGTAGATCAGTATGCTCGTTCTCGATTCTCTTCAAGTGCTACCCCTTCCAAATACCTAAATGTAGACGGCTACTCTTTATTGAATGCGCGTATCGGTTTCCGTGCAGCGAAAGGGGTGAGCATCTCGATCTGGGGAAGAAATGTACTTGATCAAAACTACTTCGAACAATTATTGCCAGCCGGCGGTAATGCAGGACAATATGCAGCTGTGTTAGGTGATCCTAGAACTTATGGCATCACACTTCGTCATTCATTATAAAATGGTTAATTAGTTTTTATTTCAAAAGCCGCTTAGGATTCCTGAGCGGCTTTTTTATTGAACTGTAATCACCACCCTGCGGTACCTCGTCAATGCCGGAGATCCCGTATCTGTTCCTTCTACCACGACGTGGAATGTGTCGCCTTTTTTAGCTTCAACAGGTATTTTTACGGTGATGCGACCATCCGAAAGTGTCGCTTCTGCTTTTCCAGTTCCCGCTTCAGGATAGGGCCATACCTTCAGCTTCACCTCGTTCCCATCTGGATCTCTCGAGGTCACCTGCAGCGTAAGGATCGCACCGGCTTTCACTTTTAGGGCTGTCCCTTCTTTCACGGTAATTTGCGGCGCGTGATTCGCCTCTTTGAACGATTTCACACACCAATCTGCGCGTGCCGCAAAGTCTTCTTGCGCGGCGATTAACCAGCGGGTTTGGGAATAAGAAATATCTAATTTCCCTGTCTCTGGATTAAAATCAGCGGCCTTATCGTTGTCTTCGAATCGGTAGGGATTCCCCTCGGCTATAGCGAAACGGCCACCCCAACCACCAAAGGACGGGTTGTTCAAGTTATTCAAACCTACATCCACGAGGTGCAAGAAAGCAGGAGAATCTCCCTCTGAAATAAAATCGTAAGGGCTGAACGAACCCCACTGGGCATTTTTCAACTTGCTAGGATCGCCGTGAATGTGCTCGTCGTCGCCGGCTTGTTTTTGGCCATCTCCGTACGAATAATACATCTTCAATAGCGGTCCGTGATTTTGAATAATCTTTGGCCCCATGTAAGTTCCTTCGAAATAAGGCTGTGTCGCCTTAGGCATAATGCGTTTCCAGGGATACGCGAAACTCCCAAACTGGTGCGCATTATAAAACACCCGAATCTGTGGCCAGTGTCCAGCAATGTAATTTTTCAAGGTCGCATCCTGATCCATCACGGTGTAGATGATGGCCTTTTTCGAGATTTTGTCTTTGATGCTGGCCCAGTTTTTTTCGCCGGAATATTGCTCTTCGATTGACTTCAATGCCCTCGCAATCGTATTCGTTCCACCCCAGGCCTGTAAATAAATGGGCTCCGGATCGTTATCCAAGAGCTTCATCTTAATCCATTCTGAACCCTCCGTCACCTGCTCCATCTCACCTTCAAAATCGATATTTCCTACCTTCACCAAACTAGTTAAATAAGCAGGTGCTGGGTAATTTTTATCATGCAAAATCAAGTTCGGATGGACCTGAGCATAGGCCTTCAATAAGTCTTGAATCCAATTTACACCGGGCCAGCGAAGATCGGTTTTAGGGCCATACATCGTCCGCGTCATCTCCATTTCCGACGTGAATTTTGTCCCTTTTCCATCGCCTTTGTAATGCCACATCGAACTCGAATACACCAAACCTTCTACTTGGTATTCGTTCGAATAAAGGAGCATTCGGATGAAGGTGTCCACGTCATCAATTTCGCCGTCAGTCGTAACAATCGTTCTGGGAAGAGGGCCTTTTGCGAACACCGACGCGCTCACCAGCAGGAGGAAGAAGATTTTTTTCATGTTAGGATACATTTTAGGATATGTGGATGTCAAAACCTTGCAGTAAACCAGCCAAACCATCCTGCGAAAACTTCGCTTTTTTGATTTGATTTAGGCTCGGATGAATGACGTAATTGAAGGCAGTTCGGAAGTCTGCTTTGCTCACATTGGTTTGGTCAAAAAGTGCGCCAGCCAAATCGCAATCATCGAATGTGGCCTCCGAGAAATCAGCTTCGGTGAAGTCCATTTCGTGCAAAGAGCAACTTGAGAACTTCGTCTTTTTGCCTTTGATTTGGTAGAAGGAAGATAGATTCAACACGCAGGTATCGAAGCTTACTTCGAATAAAAAAGGATTACAAGCTTCGAACCGTAGGCCTTGCATTTTGCAGTCTTTGAAGTGGACTTTTTGCAAGGCTGCTCCGCTGAGTTTCACCAGACTTAGATTGCAAGATTCAAACGTGCAGTCCACAAATTGGAAGTTTTTGAAATCCTCCGATTCGAATTGGCAGTTTTTGAAAACGCAATGTTCATATTCGCCGATGGCGAGGGTGCTTTCTTTTTCGAATTTTTGGTCGACGATATACGGCTTTTCCATGCCGCAAATTAGGGATTTTTCCTTATTTTGCTCCTTCTAAACCTCTACCATGAAAAAACTATTCCTTCTACTCGCTCTCAGCACCACTCTTTTTGCGCAACAAAAAATCGATTTAGGCACCTTGAAAGGGGGAGGCTATCAAGTTTTGATGCCCGCTAAATGGAATAAAAAACTGGTGATGTATGCGCACGGCTACCAATTTATGGGGACTCCAGCGGCGAGTGCGAATGCGGGATTAGATAAAAAATTGCAGGTTATTTTAGACCGTGGCTTTGCGGTGGCGGCCTCGGATTATCCGATTCAAGGATTTGCTTTACCCGAGGGAGTCGATGCGACCGAAGAATTACGCCAAGCCTTTATTAAGAAGATGGGTCAGCCGGACTCCACTTTTATGATGGGACACTCGATGGGTGGAGGAATTACGTTTGCGACGTTGGAGAATTTTGGCCAACATTATAATGGTGGATTACCCTTATGTCCGCTCTCTTCGCGTCCGTATTTACAATGCAGAAAAGAGTACGATATGTATGCCACGATGAATGGTTTGTTCCCGGGAATCGTGCCGTCTTTGAAGGATATTTTTGACATCAACAGCTCCGTTGGATTTGTATCATTTGCTACAGCAGGCCAAAGAATGGGAGAGATTAAAAAGGCTTTATTACAAAAAGACTCGGTGTTAGCAGTGGCTTTTGCGAAGCGTTTCGACTTGAAATTAGATGACCTTCCAAGCGCTCTGTTTTTTAACCAAAACGTTTTACGCGACATTGCACTCAAGCTAAAAGGCAACCCATTTGACAATACCGAAACGCTTTACACCGGCTTCCCAGATAACCTGAAAGTGAACGCAGTGGCAGAACGCTTACCTGCTACAAAGGATCAAGCACAGCTTTTTGCGCGCTATGATCGCACCGGAAAAATCGACAAACCAGTCGTATTAATGCACACGATTTATGATCAATTAATTCCCGTTTCGTACGCGGTGACGAACATCGAAAATATGATTCATGCGCAAGGCCGCGATCCATATTTTGCAGTGAAATACACGAATGGGCAGGCGCATTGCCAGTTCACGGATGAGCAAACGGCGAAAGCTTTTGATGCGATGCGGAACTTTGTGAAGACGGGCAAAAAACCGGCGATTGAGTTTTTGCCTTAGGCAATCTTTCCTTAGACTCATCGTTTAACGTAAGATTTTCGTAATTTTGCGCTATGAACAAAACCCTTCTTCTCCTACTTTTGAGCGTCTCTGTATTCGCCCAAAAATCGTTTAAGATTGCCTCCCCTTCTGATCAGATTTCTATCCAGCTAACGCAAGGAGCGGATAGATCGCTAAAATACCAGGTTTTTTACAAGGCCAAAGAAGTCATCTCGGCCTCTGACCTAGGTTTCACCTTGAAAAAGCCCGCTGTAGAGCTGCGCAAATTTCAGGTGTTGGGCGTGGATTCTACGACCTATGACGGGACCTGGAAACCGGTGTGGGGAGAGGTAAAAGAGATCCGAAATAACTACAAGGAATTAACGTTGCACTTGAAGGAATCTGGGGTATTACTCGATGTCATTTTCCGCGTTTTCGATGACGGGATTGGCTTCCGTTATTTCTTCCCGGCGCAGGATAATTTCAAACATTTTATCGTCGATAACGAGTGGTCATCCTTCACGATGACGGGGGATCATAATGCGTTTTGGATCCCGGGTGATTTTGATACGAATGAGTATACCTACCAAAGGACTAAAATCTCCGAAATTGACGCCCTCGCTGCAGCAGCAAAAGAAAAAGACATCGCGGTGACTTCGTTAATGGGCAAAAATTTCGTTCAAACTCCCCTGATGTTAAAGTCAGTGGACGGAATTTACATCAACGTCCATGAGGCGGCATTGGTGAATTACCCGGCCATGCATTTGAAGCAAGAAGGCTTCGAATTTACCTCAGCACTCGTACCGGATGCGGTAGGAAATAAGGCCTATGCGCAAGCGCCATTTAATACACCGTGGAGAACGATTGTGATCTCGAATAAGGCAGAACAGATTTTGGCCTCCAAACTAATTTTAAACCTAAACGAGCCTTCAAAAATCAAAGATTCCACCTGGATCAAGCCCCAAAAATTCCTGGGCATGTGGTGGGAAATGCACGTAGGCAAAGCGAATTGGCCACTAGCCGGCGGCAAGCACGGTGCAAACACCGAAAACGTGAAACGCTACATCGACTTCGCGGGCAAACACGGATTCGACGGTGTTTTAGTGGAAGGCTGGAACCAGGGCTGGGAAGATTGGTTTGGCAATTGGAAAGAGGAAGTCTTCGAAACCTCGAGTTCCGTAACGAACTACGAACGCCGAATGGATGCCGCCTACCAATACATGGTAGACAAAGGAATCAACACGGTGAAGACCGGTTACGTAGGGAAAATCATCCCGCGCGGCGAACACCACGACTCCCAATGGATGGTCAACCACTACAACCGTGTCGCTGAAAAAGCGGCGAATTACCGCCTGATGGTCGACTCCCACGAGTCCGTGCATCCCACCGGTTTACATCGCACCTACCCGAATTGGATGGCCGCCGAAGCCGCCCGCGGATCTGAATTTAACAACGCACCTACCCTCGGAATTAACGCGGAGCACACGACCATTTTGCCATTCACGCGTTTGATGGGAGGTCCCATGGATTATACGCCCGGCCTTTTCCATATGAACTTGAATCAATTCGATTCGACTAGAACGACGAAGGTGCGCTCGACTTTAGCAAAGCAATTAGCGCTTTACGTGACCATTTATAGCCCGCTACAAATGGCGGCTGACTTACCCGAAAACTACGAGCCTCGTTTAGATGCCTTCCAATTCATCAAGGATGTGGCAGTCGACTGGGACGACACGAAAATTATCTCGGCGGAACCGGGCGAATTCGTGACCATCGCCCGCAAAGCAAAGGGAAAAGACACCTGGTTTATCGGTTCGATCACCAATGCCACAGCCCGCAACATGTCCTTCGATATGGACTTTTTGGATCCAGATAAAACCTACGAAGCGATGCTCTACCGCGATGCAGATGACGCTGATTTTGAGAAAAATCCAGAGGCCTATGTCGTGGAGAAACGCTTAGTAACGGCGAAATCAAAAATGACTTTCCGCTTGCAACGTGGAGGCGGATGTGCCATCAGCTTAAGACGCTTAAATTAACATGGAGCTATTCGATTTCCCATCTGATTCTTCTGTAAACCTGCTTCCAGGGGAAGGGATCGTGAATTATTACGGGAAATTGATGTCTGCGTCAGAAGCCACTACGATGGCACAAGCCCTGCTAGACCGCATCGAATGGCGAAACGACGAAGCCGTCATTTACGGCAAACGCATTATTACGAAACGCAAAGTAGCTTGGTACGGCGAAGAGGCTTTTTCGTATACCTATTCGAATACCACGAAGACCGCCTTACCTTGGACACCTGAACTACTGTTTTTGAAAAACCTCGCCGAAAAACACTCCGGAGAAACCTATAATTCCTGTCTTTTAAATCTGTACCACGACGGCTCCGAAGGCATGGCTTGGCACAGCGACGGCGAAAAAGATCTTCGAAAAAATGGGGCAATTGCCTCGCTTAGTTTTGGGGCGGAACGTAAATTCTGCTTCAAGCACAAGAAATCTGGAGAAAAAATCGACGTATTTTTAGAAGCGGGAAGCCTACTCGTCATGAAAGGCGAAACCCAAACCCACTGGTTACACCGCTTGCCTCCCACCACAAAGGTGCATCAACCCAGAATCAATTTGACTTTCAGAACGATCGTCACGACGAGCGCTACATAGACGGGGAAAGTAAAAAGCAAAAGGGCAAAAAGCACCGAGTCATAAAAAACGGAATCCTTTGTTTTCGCCGCTGCGAAAGCCCGAACGGGTAAATAAAAAGGCAGGGCAAAATAATACAAGAACCCTTTAGCGAACCCGGGATGCTCCGGCACTTTGATCAGGCGCTCCATCTTCTCAAAAACAACCGCATTAAATCGAACTCGATCCGTCGCCTCGACGATGGGTGTGGGCCACGACAAGTTTTCGAATGCCAGGTGAATGCCTTTACCGAAAGCCGTAAAACTCGAATAACCAATCCCCGCAATCTGAACAATCGGGAATATGCCTTCCGCATGCGCGCTTTCCAAAATACGGCTTGCGCCTTTCTTAAAGGGCTGTAATTCGTGGGTATTCAGGCAGATTCCTTCGATGAAAATCAAAACGATACCGTCGTTGCGGAGGCATTCTACCGCCTTTTGAAAGGTGTTGGCATTCAAGTGGAGGTGCTCTTTTCCTTCTCTTTGGCGAAATACCGGAAGCATATGTAGTTGCCTTAACAAGAACCCGAAAACCGGGTTTCTAAACACGTCGCCCCGCGCTAAATAATTAATTTTTCTGGGATAGAGTGCGCCGATAATGACGGCGTCCAGGAATGAATCGGGGTGATTCACCACTAATAAAACCGGACCTTTCGTGTGCATCAATTCCGCATTTTTCACCACGATGGACGGGCAAAAGAGTCGCAGCGCGAATCGAACGAATATTTTTAGGAGAAAGATCAAGTAATTCTTTAATTTTAGCGCTCGCAAGGTTTAAAAATTTTCGCATGCAAGCAAGTTTTCTATCCGTGGTTTTAATGCCCATTGCCCTCGCCATCATCATGACTGGTCTGGGATTATCGCTAACGATCGCGGATTTCAAACGCGTGTATGAATACCCGAAAGCGGTTATAGTGGGCTTAGGCACCCAAATGATTCTGCTTCCTCTCATCTGCTATTTTATTGCCACCGGTTTGCATTTACCGGCTGAATTAGCGGTCGGATTAATGCTGTTAGCCGCCGCTCCAGGAGGGCCATCTGCGAACTTGTACTCGCACATCGCGAAAGGGGATGTCGCCTTAAATGTCACCCTTACGGCCTTAAACAGTATTTTATCGGTCATTTCTATCGCCTTCATCGTGAACCTTTCCATGAAACTTTTAATGCAGCAAGATGCCTACGTTCCATTGCAGTTTTCGAAGGTATTAGAGGTTTGTCTGATCGTGATTTTGCCTGTGTCGGTCGGTATGTTGATTCGGAAAAAGGCGCCTGAATTCGCTGCACGGCTCGAGTCTCCGGTGAAAATTCTCTCCGCCATTTTCCTCGCCCTGATTATCGTTCTAGCAGGTTGGAAGGAGCGCGATCACTTGATGGCGGATATTCAAACCGTCGGTTTAGCTTGTCTTTTATTTAATGTGGCTTGTCTTTCGATCGGGTATTTTCTGCCGCGCTTACTGAATTTGGAGAAGAAGCAGGCGATCGCAATCGGGATGGAAATAGGAATTCACAATGGGTCTTTAGCCATTTTTATTGCGCTGAATGTGATAGGGAATGGAACGATGACGATTCCGGCCGTGGTCTACAGTATCGTGATGTTTATAACGGCGGCGATTTTTGGGTGGCTGGTGAACTTGCGCAACTAATCTGCAGACTCTGAACTTGCCCTTTTCTTTTCGATCTTCTTGATATTCCAAATATACAGCGTCTCTACCTTCGCTCTCGCCCACGGCGTTTTGCGCAAGAAAGTCAAACTGGATTTGATGCTCGGATCACTCGCAAAGCAATTAATGCGAATCTTTTTCGCCATCTCTTCCCAGCCTAAAAGATCGACTAGGTCAGTTAAGATTTTCTCTAATGTGACTCCGTGGAGTGGATCGTTGCTCATGAGGAAGGATTTGAAAACCAAGACGCATATTCCACATAATTATAGGCGGTGCGTTTGAAAACTTCGGCCGCATCTGGGCTCACATCTTTTAAATATTTCGCCGGATTTCCTGCATAAATCGTTCCTGCTGGAACGCGGGTTCCCTGGGTTACAATGGCTCCGGCAGCAATAATGCTCCCTTCTTCGATGTAGGCATTGTCCATCACGATGGCCCCCATTCCGATGAGCACATTATCTTCGATGGTGCATCCATGTACGATCGCATTGTGGGCGATGGATACGTAATTGCCGATGGAGGTGACGGTTTTTTGGTAGGTACAATGTACCACGGCGCCGTCTTGAATATTGGAATAATCGCCAATGCGGATGGAGTTTACATCCCCGCGAACGACCGCATTAAACCAAATGGTGCAATGTTTCCCGGTCTGCACATCGCCTACTACGGTGGCATTAGGAGCCACCCAATTTTCTTCTCCTAAGGTAGGGGAAACCCCTTTTACTGGTAAGATTAGGCCCATTTTCCTTGTAGTTTAAGCACTTTTTCGATGACATCTCTTACCGCGCCACGACCCCCATTGAAGGGCGAAACGTATTTTACGACCTGGTGCAATTCGGGAATCGCATCGGCCGGACAGGTACTTAAAATATCCGGTCTTGACATGATTTTTAGATCTGCCATGTCGTCGCCCATGTAGAGGATTTCGTTTTCTTTTACGCCTAATTTTGGGAGTAATTCGAGGTAGGTTTCGAGTTTATCTTTGCCGCCTAGCCCGAAATAGATGTGTTGAAACTTCAGGTTTTCTAAGCGTTTTTTGACCCCCGCATGACTTCCGCCGGTAATTACACACATCGTATAATTTGCCTCGCGCGCCTTTTCTAGTGCATAGCCATCGCGGATGTAAAAGGTGCGGAAATGTTCGCCCGTTTCGAGCACGTGTACATTGCCGTCCGTCATGACGCCGTCGATGTCAAAAATGAAGACTTTTATATCGCTGAATAGGGAAAGTACGTTAGACATAGGGAGTATTTTGACCCAAATATCTGAATATTTTATGTATTTTTATCCCTTTATGAAGAATACGTCGTCCCTATTTCGTGTCCTCTTTTTTCTGTTAGCTCTGTCTTTCAGCCTTTCCGCCCAAAAAATTCAGGTGGGACCTTATTCTTTACGGGTGA
>JBEBBJ010000023.1:0-15411 GCA_041158445.1 Bacteroidota bacterium | reverse complement strand
TCTGCTGGATAGGGGCGGGTGTCATAATGCAAAATATCATAAGACGTGTCCAGCCCAAAACCCGTGAAACGAACCAGCGCTAAGTCCAATCCGTCCAATGACGTTCCCGACATCAAACCTAAAATGGTGCGCGTCGGGGCTTTGGCAATCTGATACAGTCGTTCGATCCGAGGATTCATTCTTCAAAGCTACGAATAATTCTTTTTACCATCGATTCGACGTATATTTGTTGTTCAAATTTCATTTTATGGCATTAGACGTAATCATCGTAGGCGGCGGCATCGTGGGCCTCGCAACAGCGCATCGTTTGTTAGAGGCGCGACCTGATCTTCACATCGCTTTGTTTGAGAAAGAAAACATGGTTTCGATGCACCAAACAGGCAATAATTCCGGCGTTATCCACTCCGGATTGTATTATAAGCCGGGTTCGTTAAAGGCCAAAAACTGTATAGAAGGCTACCACCAATTAATTGATTATTGTACACTGGAGAATATTCCGTTTGAATTAACGGGTAAAATCGTCGTTGCTTCCACTCACGAGCAACGGGCGCAATTAGAGACTTTATACCAAAGAGGTCAGCAAAATGGCCTGGATGGATTGAAAAAAATGAGCCTGGCAGAAATGCAGGAATATGAACCACATGTGACGGGGGTAGAGGGGATGTTTGTTCCACAAACGGGGATTGTAGATTACCGAGCGGTAGCCGCAAAATTAGCGGTAGGAACGCAAATTAAGGGTTGCGAAATGCACCTAGGCGAAAAAGTAATTGACATCAAGAAAGGCTTGACCTTCTCGATCGTAGAAACGACGAAGTCAGTTTACGAGGCAAAATTAGTGATCAACTGTGCGGGTCTTTATTCCGATAAAGTAGCGCAGATGACCCAAAAAGAGCCATTGGATGTGCGCATTGTGCCATTCCGTGGCGAATATTTCAAATTAAGAAAAGACAAAGAATACTTAGTCAAGAACCTGATTTATCCGGTACCAGATCCGAATTTCCCTTTCTTGGGCGTTCACTTTACTCGTATGATGAAAGGTGGCGTAGAGGCGGGACCGAATGCGGTTTTGGCATTCAAGAAAGAGGGATACAAGAAATTAGGGATTGATGCGAAGGAACTTTGGGACACTTTAACCTGGCCTGGCTTCCAAAAAGTAGCCATGAAATACTGGGAAACTGGTTTAGGCGAAATGTACCGCAGCTTCTCGAAAGAGGCCTTCACGAAAGCCTTGCAAGTATTAATTCCGGAGATTCAAATCACCGATTTAGTCGAGGGAGGAGCAGGTGTGAGAGCGCAGGCTTGCGATCGCGATGGCGGATTATTAGACGATTTCTCGATCGTGGAAGATGCGAAAGTGATCAATGTTTTAAATGCACCTAGTCCGGCAGCGACCTCTTCGCGCGTGGTGGGGGCATTAGCCCTGGCAGCCACGAATCAGATCTTCTCGTTAATGGATCCCTACATTTTTCGGAAGATCATTGACGATGTCGCGGCGGTCTATCGCTCGGATACCCACACGATGGACCAATTCGTTGCGGCGATTTGGCCTTTAGCGCTAGCCTCTGTAGGCGTGGCCTTTGTTAGCCGGGTAGCAAAAAACTTTCAGGATTATTTCA
This sequence comes from Bacteroidota bacterium, assembly GCA_041158445.1. GTDB lineage: Bacteria > Bacteroidota > Bacteroidia > Cytophagales > Spirosomataceae > Aquirufa. The sequence continues at coordinate 13,795 of JBEBBJ010000023.1, read as the reverse complement.
TTAATACAGTAACCCAAAAAGTAGGTGCAAACCTTTATTCAGACGGCATACGCCACTCTTTAGAGCTACCATATGAGACGTTTGAGGACCAAAGATCCGGCGAGACCTTAGGTAAACTCCAAAAAGTCCGTACCGACGTTGAAAAGCTGATCACCTTAGGAATCAACATTTTATTTCAATCCATCATCGCCTTGATTTTCATCTCGGTCTATGCCTTTTCGGTGCATTGGATGGTCATGCCTCTTTTCTTAATCACGGGACCCCTTATCGGCTATGTTTCCTCTGTTCTAAGTAAAAAGATTAAAACGATTCAAATTGAAATCGTGAAAGAATCGACAGGCCTTGCTGGTTCTACGACGGAATCGTTGCGCAATATCGAGTTAGTGAAATCTTTAGGATTAGCAGAGCAAGAAATCGCCCACCTGAATGCGACGACGGAGAAGATTCTGAAATTAGAATTGAAGAAAGTGCGCTACGTTCGTTCCATGGCCTTCGTCCAAGGTACCTGCGTAAACTTATTGCGTATGTTAATGGTGGTCGTTTTGATCTACCTGATTTATGAAGGCAAGATTACGATCGGTCAATTTTATTCGTTGAACATCTATTCTTTCTTCTTATTCAATCCATTGCAAGAGATTGGTAATGTGGTGAATACTTACCGCGAGGCGGAGGTTTCGTTGCAAAACTTTGAGCAGGTATTAAGTATTCCTTCGGAGAAGAAGCCAGCGAATCCGAAAGCGATTTCATCGATTCAGGAATTGAAATTTGACCAAGTTTCCTTCAAACATCAGTCTGCAACGACTGAGGCTTTGAATGGAATTACGTTCTCCGTTAAAGGAGGCGAGACGATTGCATTTGTGGGACCTTCGGGTGCAGGCAAATCAACATTAGTGAAACTGCTAGTAGGTTTATATCGTCCTAAAAAAGGTCAGGTATACTACAATGGCGAACCAAGTGACGCGATCGATTTCGATGAGTTACGTAAAAAAATCGGTTTTGTAACCCAAGACACGCAATTGTTCTCTGGTTCCATTCGCGAGAACTTGTTATTTGTGAACCCGAATGCGACCGATGCTCAGTGCATGGCCGTTTTAGAAAAGGCCGCTTGCCAAAGCCTCCTAGCCAGAGCCGACAAAGGTCTCGATTCCTTGATCGGAGAAGGTGGCGTAAAAGTGTCGGGTGGAGAGAAGCAGCGTCTAAGTATTGCGCGCGCATTGTTACGTGATCCGAACTTATTGGTTTTCGATGAGGCGACGTCTGCTTTAGATTCCTTGACGGAAGAAGAAATTTCCGAAACCATTCGTTCTTTATCCGTTGATACGGAGCACCTTACGATCCTGATTGCGCACCGTTTATCGACGGTGATGCACGCGACGCGGATCTATGTGCTAGAGAAAGGACAAATTGTAGAACAGGGCTCGCACGACGATTTAGTGGCGAGCAAAGGATTGTATTTTGCGATGTGGAGACAGCAGGTAGGAGAAAACAAATAATTAATTTTGCTTTTTCTATAATTGCCAAAGATTCTTTGGCATAATTAACTTGTCTACAAATCGAATTGCGTATATTTATCGTTTGAAAAAATTTCTTAAACCCTATGTCATTAAATAAGTATTCACGGACATTAACTCAGGAAGTATCTAACCCTGCTGCGAAAGCGATGCTTTACGGTATCGGCTTAACAAGCGAGGATATGAACAAAGCCCAAATCGGTATCGCAAGTACTGGTTACGAAGGCAATACCTGTAATATGCACTTGAATGGCTTGTCTGTACACGTGAAAAAAGGGATCCAAGAGAACGGAATGGTCGGTTTGATCTTCCACACGATCGGGGTTTCTGATGGAATGACGAATGGAAATGACGGGATGAGCTATTCCTTGCCATCACGTGATATCATTGCGGATTCAATAGAAAACGTTGTAGGGGCACAATGGTATGATGGCGTTATTGCAGTCGTAGGTTGTGATAAGAATATGCCAGGAGCTATGATGGCGATGGCTCGTTTGAATCGTCCAGGTATGTTAGTGTACGGCGGGACGATTCGCAGCGGATCTTACAAAGGAGAAAAATTAGACATCGTTTCGGCGTTCGAAGCTTTGGGAAAAAAATATGCAGGAACCATCTCTGACGAGGATTACGAAGGCGTTATTCGCAATTCGATCCCAGGAGCAGGTGCTTGCGGCGGTATGTACACAGCGAATACAATGGCTTCTTCGATGGAAGCGATGGGCTTAGTGCTACCTAATTCATCGACTTATCCAGCGACCCACGAAGGAAAGAAAGAGGAGTGCTTAGCGATAGGCGCGGCGATGAAAGTATTATTAGAGAAAAACATCTGTACTCGTGACATCATGACGCGCAAAGCATTCGAAAATGCGATGACCGTGGTGATGGCCTTGGGTGGTTCGACAAATGCCGTGTTACACTATTTAGCGATTGCGCACGCGGCTGGAATCGAATTCACGTTAAAAGATATTCAAGCTATTTCTGATCGTACCCCTTTAATTGCGGACTTGAAACCAAGTGGTAAATACTACATGGAGGATGTCTTAGCGATCGGTGGAATGCCGGCGATTTTGAAGTATTTATTAAGTGTGGGCTTGTTACACGGCGATTGCTTAACGGTAACGGGTAAAACAATGGCGGAGAATCTAGCGGAGGCTCCGGACTTGAATTTTGACACACAAAAAATCATTTTCCCTATCACTCAGCCGTTAAAACCGACGGGTCACTTGCAAATTATCTACGGTAATTTAGCTCCTGGTGGTGCTGTGGCGAAGATTACGGGTAAGGAAGGCGAGCGTTTTGAGGGTATTGCCAAAGTATGTGAGCGCGAGGAAGAGGTAATCGAATATATCTCTAAAGGCGAAATCAAACCGGGTCACGTTATCGTGATCAGAAACGAAGGACCTAAAGGAGGCCCTGGTATGCCAGAAATGTTAAAACCAACTTCGGCCGTGATCGGTGCTGGCTTAGGAAACTCTGTGGCGATGATCACAGATGGTCGTTTCTCAGGAGGAACACACGGATTCGTAGTGGGTCACGTGACTCCAGAAGCACAAGAAGGCGGACCGATTGGTCTAGTAAAAGACGGAGATAAAATCACGATTGATGCGGTGAATAATACCTTAGTATTGCACGTATCGGACGAAGAATTAGCAGAACGCAAGAAACTTTGGAAGCCAATTGAGTCTCCATTTAAGCAAGGCGTTCTACGTAAATATATTAAAAACGTTTCCTCTGCGAGTCAGGGTTGCGTAACGGATTTATAAGAAATTAATTTTTATATCTGTTCAGAAGGCTTAAATTGGGCTTTCTATTGCGTTGAGACAAAATTTTTGAATACACGTTAACCATGGGACAAACCCAAACTCAAACCGAAGCAGCTAATCAAGCCGATAAAAAGAAATTTTTGTCAGGCGCCCAAGCTATCATGCAATCATTGGTAGAGCAGGGGGTGGATACAATCTTTGGCTATCCAGGTGGAGCGATTATGCCCACGTATGATGCGCTATACGATTACCAAGATCGCCTAAAACATATCTTAGTTCGCCACGAACAAGGAGCTGGTCATGCGGCTCAAGGTTATGCTCGTATGCTGAATAAAGCAGGTGTTTGCATGGTAACATCTGGTCCTGGTGCGACGAACTTGATTACGCCTATCGCAGATGCGATGTTGGATTCAACGCCCTTAGTGTGCATCGTAGGCCAGGTGAAAGGAAATCTTTTAGGAACGGATGCGTTCCAAGAATGCGATTTGATCGGTATCTCGATGCCAGTTACGAAGTGGAATTACCAAGTCGTAGACGCTAACGAGATCCCAGAGATCATGGCGAAAGCCTTCTACATTGCAGAAACGGGCCGTCCTGGTCCTGTTTTAATTGATATTACACGTACAGCTCAAACGGATTTGATGACTGTGCCTTTTGAATACAAGCCTTGTACTTCGATTATTTCCTACAAGCCACGCGTGGAGCCGAAGGCAGAACACGTGGAGGCTGCAGCGAAATTAATTAACGGAGCAAAACGTCCGTATATCTTAGCTGGACATGGTATTATCATTTCTGGTGCAGAGAAAGAATTAAACGATTTCGTAGATAAAACGGGCATTCCAGTAGCAACAACCTTGTTAGGAATGTCTTCGATGGATGCGGATCATCCTTCTTATGTGGGCTGGCCGGGCATGCACGGAAATTACGGTGCGAACGTCTTGACGAATTCTTGTGACGTATTGATCGCGATCGGGATGCGTTTTGATGACCGTATTACGGGTGATTTAAGCACCTATGCGAAACAAGCGAAGGTGGTTCACATCGAGATTGATCCAAGTGAGATAGATAAAAATGTGAAAGCAGACGCACCGGTGGTGGGTGATGCGAAGGCTGCATTAAAGGCTTTATTGCCCTTAGTGAACAAGGCTGATCACAAAGAGTGGAGAGCAGAATTTAAGAAATACGACGACGAAGAATACGAGAAAATCACGAAGAAAGACTTGTTCCACGAAGGGGATAAGATCAAGATGGGTGAGGCAGTAAATCTCTTGTCTGATAAAACAAAAGGGGAGGCCGTAGTCGTAACAGACGTGGGTCAACACCAAATGATTACCAATCGCTATTACCGTTTCAAAAAACGCAATTCGATCGTTACCTCTGGTGGCGCTGGAACAATGGGTTTTGCCCTACCTGCGGCTTTTGGTGCGAAAGTGGCGGTACCGGAACGCGAAGTAGTTGCCATTATCGGTGACGGTGGTTTTCAAATGACTTTACAAGAACTTGGTACTATCGCCCAAAGCGGTTTGCCAGTCAAAATCATCATCTTGAATAACAACTTCTTAGGCATGGTTCGCCAGTGGCAGCAATTGTTCTTTGATAACCGTTATTCATTCGTTGAATTGCAGAATCCTGACTTTATAACGATCGCTAAGGGCTTCGGCATTGCTGGGCATACCGTTTCAGATCGGGCTAATTTAAGTGATTCATTAGATACTTTATTGAATTCAGATAAGCCTTATCTGTTAGAAATCATTTGTGAAAAAGAGGAAAATGTATTCCCCATGGTACCTGCGGGTGGCTGTGTAACAAGTGTGAGGCTAGAATAATTATGTTGACAAATTATACCATCTCGGTTTTTACGATGAATACGGTCGGTTTACTGAATCGCATCACGATCATTTTTACTCGAAGAAGAGTAAATATTGAGAGTTTGACGGTTTCAGAGACAGAGCGTAAAGGCGTATCTCGTTTCACAATTGTGATTAAACATGAAAATCGGGAATTCGTAGAAAAATTAGTTCGCCAAATCCGTAAAGTAACAGACGTTCTCGCGGTGTTTGGATACCTAGATGACGAAATCGTGTTTAACGAAATCGGTCTATTTAAAATTGCGACACCTCTAGGGGGCGTTCCAGTGGATGTGAAGACGATTAATTTAGATTGGAATGCGAAGATTGTGCACTTTGGCCTAGATTATGTAGTCGTAGAAAAGAATGGCTCAGAAGAAGAAATTCAAGAGTTCTACACCTATTTGAAGAAATGGGAAATTTTAGAGTACGTTAAGTCAGGTCGTGTTGCCGTAGGTAAAACGGAGAAAGGCTTAGTGGAGTTCTTGCCGGAAGAAGGCAATTGGGAAATCGTATAATCGAAAAAAGAATATAAATTAAATAACAAAAAAATGGCAAAGATTAATTTCGGTGGAGTTGTTGAAGACATCGTAACAAGAGAAGAGTTTCCATTAGAGAAAGCTAGACAAGTATTAGCTGATCAAACGATCGCTGTGATCGGATATGGAGTTCAAGGTCCTGGACAAGCGTTAAACATGAAAGACAATGGTCTGAATGTAATCGTAGGTCAACGTAAAGGAAAAACTTATGACAAAGCTGTCGCTGACGGTTGGGTTCCAGGTGTAACTTTATTTGAAATCGAAGAAGCTTTGGAAAAAGGAACAATCATCTGTTACTTACTTTCTGATGCCGCTCAAATCGAGTTATGGCCTACAGTGAAGAAATATTTAACGGCTGGAAAGTCACTTTATTTCTCTCACGGATTCGGTATCACATACAAAGAAAAAACAGGAATCGTTCCTCCAGCAGATGTGGACGTATTCTTAGCTGCACCTAAAGGTTCAGGTACTTCATTACGTCGTTTATTCGTAGCTGGTAAAGGTTTGAACTCTTCGTTCGCAGTTTACCAAGATGCTACAGGAAAAGCGCGTGAGAAATGTATCGCTATGGCGATCGGTGTGGGATCAGGTTATTTATTTGAAACAGATTTCTACAAAGAAGTAACGTCTGACTTAACGGGTGAGCGTGGAACTTTAATGGGAGCTATCCAAGGTATTTTCGCGGCACAATACGAAGTATTACGCGAGAATGGTCACTCACCATCAGAAGCATTCAACGAAACAGTTGAAGAATTAACACAATCGTTAATGCCATTAGTGGCTGAAAACGGTATGGACTGGATGTATGCAAACTGCTCTACTACGGCACAACGTGGTGCATTGGATTGGTGGAAGCCATTCCGTGACGCTTCTAAGCCTGTATTTGAGAAATTATACAACTCAGTTAAAACACAAGCGGAAGCGGCTCGTTCAATTGATTTGAACTCACAACCGGATTACCGTGTAAAATTAGAAGCTGAATTACAAGAAATGCGTGATTCAGAAATGTGGAGAGCTGGTGCAGCGGTACGTAGCCTACGTCCTGAAAACAACTAGTTTTCGCTAATAGATTGAAAAAGGGTAGATGCTTCAGGTGTCTACCCTTTTTTTATTGTTCAAAGACAGAAAGTGGAATGGGTCCTTTAAAAAATACAAATTTTTATATTCTGCCCATGTTTCGTATCTTAGACCAATTATCTTATTTATTGAATTTATTTAGATTATTGATATTTAATTTATCTTATTTTCCTAAAATTAGAGATTTTTAATCTATACTCTGTGCTCTACACTCTACACTCTCCTTGTTTCCAACTTGGAATTCTTGTAATTTCACATCGAAATAAAACACCTAAAATCAGATGAGTAACCGCATTCAAATTTTTGATACCACTTTACGCGACGGAGAACAAGTTCCAGGCTGTCAATTAAATCGCGAGGAAAAAGTAGAAGTAGCGAAACAACTCGAGTTGTTAGGGGTGGACATTATTGAAGCGGGTTTTCCTATTTCTTCTCCAGGTGATTTTGCCTCGGTTCAAGCCATTTGTGATGCGGTTAAAGAGCCCACGATTTGCGCTTTAACACGTGCCAAAAAAGAAGACATCGATGCGGCCGTTGCAGCCCTAAAAACAGCTCGCAAGCCGCGTATTCATACGGGTATTGGTTCCTCAGACGTACACATTAAGCACAAATTCAATTCAACGCGGGAAGAAATTATTGAACGCGGAGTTTGGGCAGTTAAATATGCCAAATCCTTCGTAGAGGACGTCGAGTTCTTTGCCGAAGACGCCGGTCGTGCAGATCTAGCTTTCTTAGCGCAATTAACCCGCGAAGTAATTAAAGCCGGTGCTACCGTTGTCAACCTTCCAGATACTACCGGATATTTATTGCCTCACGTGATGCATGATCGTATCAAATATTTGTACGAAAATGTGGATAATATTCACCAGGCGACCATTTCCATGCACAACCACAATGATTTAGGTTTAGCAACCGCGAACACGATTGCAGGTATTCAAGCAGGTGCACGTCAAGTGGAGGTAACGATTAATGGTATTGGAGAGCGCGCTGGAAATACTTCTTTGGAAGAAGTAGCCATGATTCTGAACGTTCATAAAGATTTAGGATTTACGACGGGTATTAATCCCAAATATTTATACCCAACTAGTACCCTCGTATCGAATTTAATGGGGATGCATGTTCAACCTAATAAGGCTGTCGTAGGTGCAAATGCATTCGCACACTCCTCTGGTATTCACCAAGATGGTTTCTTGAAGCATGCCCAAAACTATGAAATCATGAACCCTGAGGACGTAGGTGTATCCTCTTCAGCTATCTTATTAACGTCTCGTTCGGGTCGTGCAGCTTTACGTCACCGTTTGACTTTGTTAGGCTTTGATTTCGAAAAACCAGAATTAGATAAGATCTACACTCGCTTCTTGTTGATGGCGGATGAAAGGAAAATGATTCATGATGAGGATCTTAAGGAGCTAGTTGGCTAAATTTTGCATTAAAAAAGGGAACCTCGGTTCCCTTTTTTAATTATCGTATGAAATGTGAATGAGTTCGTCGGTAGCCGGTAGTCAGTATCCGGTAATCGGTATTCGGTAGCCAGTTTGGAGTATAAATCTTTACTCTATAATCTATAATCTCTACTCTATACTCTCTACTGACCACTGACGACTGTCCACTGTCTTAGCGAAGCTAAGACCTCGCCATCACAATCTTCTCTTTCTCCAGCGCCTTCAAAATCCCTAAATTAATGGATTGCTTAGTAGCCTGGAATTTAGCGAAGTCCTTTGTTTGGACGAAATAGGTGACCGATATGTCGATAGAATAGGCCCCAAATCCTTCAAAAATAACTTTCGGTGCTTTTTTCTTGCAAAGAGGTTCTTCTAATATGAAGTTTTCGATAGCTAAAATAGCTGCTTCGATTTGAGCGGGTTTCGTATTCAATTCACACTGAATGGTGTATTTCGCACGTCTATAATCGCGTTCACTCATGTTTTCAAGCGATTGTGAAGTGAGCAAGCGATTGGGAACTAAGATTAAATTACCATCCGCACCTCGAATTCTCGTGCTTCTAAATCCAATTTTTTCGATGTCGCCGCTGATGGATCCAATTTGGATATTATCGCCCACCACGAAGGGTAAATCTAGGAAAATGGTGAACGAGGCAAAAAGGTTTTCTAGGGTTTCACGTGCAGCTAAGGCTAAAGCCAAACCTCCAATTCCAAGACCCGTGATGAGTGCTACGACATCAACTTCAAAAACGCGACCTAAAAAAACAAATCCAGCCGCTGTAATAATAAAGACCATGGATAGGTCGTTTAAAAAGGGAATGAATTGTTGTTTGGATTTTTGATCAGCACCATTCCATTTTTCCTGTGCGACGAGAATGACCACTTTCATTAATCGAACAATGACCCAGGTGATGGTGAAAATAACCGCTGTTTCGAATAATTTTTCGATGATATAAAGTAGGCCAAAATGCTCCATCGATTCCATGTGCCAGGCAGCTGGAACGTGTAGGTTTTGGACAGCAAAAAATAAGAAAATCCAAAATATGAGTAATTCAAATGGTTTTCTAATCAGTTGAACGCAATCTTGAATCGAGATGGATTCCTCTGGAATGAATCGAAAAACAATTTTAGAAAATGAGTTAGAGAAAAAGCGTCTTAAGATAAATCCGATAAGGATAATTCCGCCGAAAAGGAGTAAATCCCAAGCTGAATTGTCCCAATAGATTCCATTTTTTAATTCTTCGATCATTTTTATCCAGTATTTTGAACTCAAATATAGCTAATAACTTAGTCGAATGTGAAATAAAATTACGACCTTTACACACTAGTATTCCCAAAAGGGACGATTTTAAATTTATGAATTTCATTTCTTTGTATAAGCCTTCCCTTCTTTCGAAAACGTCTCGTTCTCTATTCCTCGTATTCTTATTGTCGATATCTCCGATGGTTTGGGCACAAACAATCTTGAATTCTCCCTATTCTTATTTAGGCATGGGTGAAATTCAAAGTAGCAATAATGCGACTCAGATGATGATGGGTGGAATTGGGGTTTCGAACTCGAATGGTATCTATACGAATACAGTTAATCCAGCGCTATTAGCTAGAAACCGTTACACCAATTTAGAGGTTGGAGTTAATACGGAATACAAAACATTACAAGATTACCGCCAGCAACAAAAGGTTTTTGGAGGTAATTACCAATCGTTGAACTTAACTTTACCGATTTCGAATCGCTGGACGATGTCTGTGGGTATTCGCCCACATTCTGCTGTTGAGTATGAAACGAGATCGTATCGTCGCCTTAATTTACTTGGAGTTGACAGCTTAATTTATTCCTATAAAGGAAGCGGTGGTGTGAGCAAAGTGACCATCTCGAACGGCGTTCGCATTTCAAAAGAGTTGTATCTAGGCTTGCAAATGGATTATTTATTCGGACAAGTGAACCGAAATGTAGCTACCCAAAACATGTCAGATGGCCAATATTACAAGGTCCAATTGGAAGATTTAACGTCTTATTCTGATTTTCAATTCAAGGCAGGATTTGCCTACCGCGCTAATCTGAAAAATGATTTGTTTTTAAATATGGGTGCCACGCTAGATTTGAATTCTACTTTGAATGCGAATCAAGTGAAGCGATTTGCAACGATGGATTTATCAGGTATTACCGTCATTAATGCGGATACCTTAGAGAAATCAGCTGCATTTACCCAGCAGATTCCTGTGGCTAAGCGTTTTGGATTAAGTTTTGAAAAGTTAGCTAAATGGATGGTCGGTGTCGATTATACCTATACTGATTGGTCTAAAGTGAATAATAATTTAGGTAGATCTGCCACACTACCCGCATCTCATAAAGTAGCGGTAGGCGGTGAGTATACGCCTGATATTGAGTCGATTTCAAATTATTTTAAGCGTACGACTTACCGTGTAGGTGCTTCCTATGAGAAGACCCCCTACGATTTTTTAGGCAATGGCAGTTATGCGGTCGATAAGAACTTGAGCTTTGGTGTTGCGTTGCCATTGCGAAATTTGTCCTTGTTGAATATTGCGTATCAAGTAGGTCGTCGTGGTCTAATCACGGAAAATGGGATGGAAGAACAATACCATCGCTTGACTATTGGTTTGACGTTTAGTGATTTGTGGTTCCAAAAGCAGAAAATCAACTAATTTTCTCGCATGCGCAATTCGAGCCTTCTCTTTTTGCTCTCTATTATTAGTCTTTTCTTTTCTTGTCGAGAAAAAGCTGACGATTCGAAGGCCGTTTACGCAGGCCCAAAATCAGAGCTGCACGGCATCGACATGATTTATTCTGATTCTGCGCGCAAAGTTGTTCGTATGGTAACAGAAACTCAACTTACGTTGGCAACTGAAGATCGCGTTTATCCGAAAGAGATGAAACTTTGGTTTTATGATAAGACGGGTAAAATAACCTCCGAAGTGCGTGGTGATTCAGCCCATTTTTATCGCCAAAAAAATACCTACAAACTGATCGGCCATGTCGTGATTCACAACATCGAAAAAGGGGAGATCATGAAAACGGATGAATTCAATTGGCTTCCTGTAGAAAAACGAATCTTTACAGATAAAGCAGTTCAATTAAGAACAAGAACCGAATTAGTGAATGGGGTAGGCCTAGACGCGGCTCAAGATTTCTCCAGTTATTCCCTTCGAAAAGTACGGAATTCGGTTGTTCAGGTGGATGGATTACCCACTAATTAACGGCAATTCTGAAGAGCAATTTTAGCGCTATCCGTCGGAAAAACTTGCTTTTTATTTCCCCACTTCTCTCGCATGTAGGTTACCAATTCGGCAATGTCTAAGGCTTGTAATTTGGCATTCGCAGGCATATATCCATTCCCTTTTTTTCCATATCTCATCAAGCAAGCTAATGCCTCTGGACTTAGTTGGGTCTTTTGAATAGAAGGATATAAATTTCTTAATCCTGCTCCATCTGCCTGGTGGCAATTTTCGCAGTGCGTTTGATACAAGGCCATTCCTTCGACAGAATATTGTTGTTGTAAAATTTCCTCTTTGCTGGTGCAAGAGAAGAAAAACGAGGCGAATAAAAGAAGTATGTATTTCATGAGTTTTTTTTCTTAAGATTAGAGATAAGAGAGTATAGAGTAGAGATAAAAGAAATGAGAGCTCTCTCTACTCTATAATCTCTAATCTACTTTTAAAGGAATAAAATGCCAGGGCATTTTATTCCTTTAAAAGAATTTCCATATCCTCCAGCAAATGATTCACCTCAGCTTCCACCGTGCCATCATAAATGCCGCGAACATGTCGGTTTTTATCTACCAAAATAAAGGCGCCACTGTGCACAAATCCACCTGCCTCATTTGGGTCTTCCTGGGCGGAAACCATATAACTCTTTTGGCCTAACGTATAAATGGCTGCCTTATCTCCTGTTAATAAATTCCATTTAGGCGCTTTCACTTGAAGGCGATCAGCGTAGTCTTTTAACACGTTAGGGGTGTCAAAATCCGGGTCAATACTATGGGAAATGATTCTTACTTCATCGCGGTCCTTGTAGCGCTCATAGATGCGCAACATCTGCGTTTTCATTTTAGGGCAAATGGTAGGGCAGGTGGTAAAAAAGAAATCGGCCACATAGACCTTTCCCTCGACATCCTTTTCGCTAACAAAAACGGAGTCTTGATTTAGAAAACGGAAGGAAGGGATTTGGTGGTACACCGTATCTCCTTTAGCATTCACCTGTTTGGGGCCTAAGAAAGGCAATTTCTTCTCTTGGGAACAAGAAAATGCCAGCAAGGCTACCAGAAAATTAAGGACGATAATTTTTAGCCGCATGTAGGGTAGAATCTGTCAATTTTTGAAGATCAGTTAATTGTTGGTATTGGTTTTTCAGATAAATGACTTTGGCATCTACCTCCATTTTCTCCAAACTGTCGATGGAAAACTGGTGCATCCAATCCATCATGGATTGATCAGCTTTATCTAAAGCGCCGATCAGCTTCTTCACGTGAACAGAATCTGCCCCAGTCGAAAGGCTATCGAGTTTCGATTTAAGGGAAACGATTTGCTCTGTTTGAGGCATGAGCACATCATGTAAACCTAAGACCTTCGCTTGCAATTCTTCACTTAGCTTTTCCTCGGCTTGAGAACATCCCAGGAATAAAAATGGGAGGATTAGTAATTTTTTCATTTATGTGACTGTATTAAATTCCGAACATTACCTAATAGATCCTTGTAGCCTTGTTGTCCACCGATCATCTTAGCAATTTCTTCCACACGTTCCTCTTCTTGTAACTCGCGAAGGTTCGAAACAGTTTTCGATCCGGCGTGATCTTTGTAAACAAACCAATGTTTCGATCCAGCAGCCGCGATTTGAGGTAGGTGGGTGATGGCAATAATTTGGTGTCCTTGGCCCATTTGGCTGAGCATTTGGCCCATTTTAATGGCGATTTCACCCGAAACACCTGTATCGATTTCGTCGAGAATGAGGGTGGGTAGCACTCTTTTCTTGGCTAATAAATGTTTGATGGATAACATCAAACGGCTCATCTCACCACCAGAAGCAATTTGCTTGAAGGGTTTAGGAGCAAGGCCTTTATTTGCCGAGAATAGTAATTGAATTTTGTCCGAGCCGTTTGCGGCTAGTTCTTTGGCCGTATGATCCCAAGACAAAGACGCATTCGGTATTCCTAGCGATTGCAAGGAGATAACTAAGGCACTTGAAATTGCCTCTAAAACCGATGAACGGGATGAAGAAAGGGAGGCGGCCGCATCTGTTGCCTGAACAAAATCCGTTTCCACGCGAGCACGAGCGTCTGCTAAAACGGTATCCATCGAAGAATACTGAGAAAGACGCAAGTCTAAAGTGCTCAGCATTTCGATTAAATCGGCAACTGAATTCACCTGGTATTTCTGCAGCAAGCGATTCAATAAATCTAATCGCTTCTGTTTTTGTTCTAATTCTAAGGGGTCGTAAATGAAATCTTCTGCCTCACCCTCCACTTCAGCACCTAGATCTTTCAGTTCGATCCAAATGGATTCGATACGCGTTTTCCAATCGGCAAAATTGTCACCCCATTTGCTTAATGCAGTCGCCTGCTGTAAAGCGATGCGACTTTGCTGCAAAGCAGAAACCTCGGA
>JBEBBJ010000022.1:0-14487 GCA_041158445.1 Bacteroidota bacterium | reverse complement strand
GATCGTATTAAACAAGAAAAAAGTAAATACGAAGTCGTTATTGCGGTATTTCGGATAGTAAATAAAACGCACCACGATAAAGGTAAAGAGTAAATTAAGTGCGTACCGAAGTAGGAAATTTTCTAGCATTTGTTCTGAATTATCTTCAAATATAACTATTTAGGGTTAGTCGGACTAACCTGATTTCGCTAAATTAAGTTTAGCTATGATAACAATCAGTTATTTAACTCGTTATAATGTTTAAATTTCAGAAATAAAACCTGAATCCAAATGGAAAATAAAATCAAACGCCACGAGTTCTTAAAGTCCATGGGCTTGAAAGGAGCCGCTCTTCTAGCCGTTTATTGCGGCGCCTCCAGTTTAAGTTCATGCAAAAACGAATCGGTTTCTCCGGCCTCCAGCGTCGATTTTACCTTGGATTTAAGCAATGCCACTTACTCAAAATTGAATACAACTGGAAACTATGTGATTGCGAATGGAATCGTCATCGCCCGTGTTTCAGCCACTGCATTCGCGGCTGTTACCCAAGTTTGTTCGCATGAGAACAAGGCAAATGTCATTTATAGCGGTGGTGGATTTTATTGCACCCAGCACGGCGCTACTTTTTCAATTACCGGAGCAGGCACAAATGCAAACGGTAGCCGAGGAATCCAAGCTTATAAAACCACATTAACAGGCACTAGCCTAAGAATTTACGCCTAATGAAAAAGCTACTATTCTTTCTTTTCATCAGTTCGCCCCTTTTCGCTCAGGATGACTTATTAGCCATGCTGGAGAAAGAGGATGCAAAAAAGACTACTTTCACGCAGGCCACATTTAAAGGAACACGTTTGATTAATGGGCAAACAGTGGAAACTCTGGCGAAGCAGCATTTGAACTTCTGGATTTCCCACCGTTTCGGCTCTGTAAATTCAGGATTTATTGACAATTTTTTCGGTTTAGATGAGGCCAAAATACGTCTAGGGGTTGAATATTCCTTAACTGATCGAATTCTACTAGGGGCTGGTCGTTCGACCATCGAGAAGACCTATGATCTGTATGGAAAATACAAAGTACTCGCTCAATCGAATAAAATGCCGGTGACTGCAACGCTTTACGGAGGAATGGCCACGAACACCATGCCTACCGGTTATACCACATCGATCGGCAATGTGATGCGCTACGAGAATAACCTGCAGAGACAATCCTATTTTGGGCAAGTACTTATCGCTAGAAAGTTCTCTGATAAATTATCGCTACAAATCATGCCCACGGTGCTCCACAACAATAAATCGGAATCTATTTATTTAGATAACAACCTGCTTTCAATGGGCTTAGGTGGTCGTTATAAGTTGACGAACCGCTTTAGTATATCGGCAGAATATTATAAAAATCTCGTTGATAAAGAAGATTACGAAGATGGCGCGGGTACAGCTTATCCCTTCCAGGATTCCTTTTCAGTGGGAGTGGATATCGAAACGGGTGGACACGTCTTTCAGTTTCACATGACCAACTCGCGAGGCATGACCGAAAAACATTTTATTGGCCAAACCACAGGAACCTGGGGTGCAGGCGACATCTTTTATGGCTTTAACATAGCCCGAACTTTCAGTTTAGAACCTAAGAAAAAATGAAAAAACTCTTCCTTTTAGCCCTACTTTTCATTGGATTCCAATCCAAGGCACAGCTTTTTATCACGACAAACGGCGAAGTTTCTTTCTTTTCCAAGACTCCCATGGAGGATATCGATGCCGTAAACAAATCCGTGAGCAGTATCATCAACACCGCAACGAACGAAGTAGCAGTCCAAATGCGCATCACGAATTTCGTTTTCCCGAATAAATTAATGCAGGAGCATTTCAAT
The DNA here is from genome assembly GCA_041158445.1 of Bacteroidota bacterium. GTDB lineage: Bacteria > Bacteroidota > Bacteroidia > Cytophagales > Spirosomataceae > Aquirufa. Next base: position 12,644 of record JBEBBJ010000022.1, on the reverse strand, counting down.
GAGAATTATTTGGAAAGTGAAAAATTCCCCTCTGCCACTTTCAAAGGTAAAATCAAGGAATCGGTGGACTTAACTGTACCTGGAACCTATCCCATTTCTGCCTCCGGTTCTGCGACTATTCATGGTGTGACACGCCCTATTGAATTAAAAGGAACGATTGTTTCGACTGGTTCTACGCTTGCATTAACTTGTCAGTTCGAAGTGCGCTTAGTCGACTATAAAGTGGATATTCCCAAAATCGTTTTCGCCAAAATCGCGGAAGTAGTGAAGGTGTCTAGTAAGATGAACTACACGAAAAAATGAGAATCCTAGGCTATATTTTCGGAGTATTTCTCTTGATATCGTGCTTGAACGATAAAAACCAACCATCACCCACCACCACTGGCACGGATGGAAATGGAGGAACTACGACTATTCCTATTACACCGACGACAGTAACTTGTAGTCCTGATACCGTCTATTTTCAACAAACCATACTTCCTTTAATCACCTCAAATTGCGCCATGAGTGGCTGCCATGATGCAATTAGTCATAGAGACGGAGTGATTTTGACGGATTATACAAACATACGAAGAGAAACAAATCCTGCATCCCCCACTTCTAGCGATCTGTACAAATGCTTGAACGAAACTGGAGAAGACCGAATGCCTCCTGCCCCAGCTGCAGCCTTCAATCTAACGAAAAAAGCTCTTGTTTTAAAATGGATTCAACAAGGGGCTAAAAACAATTCTTGTGTAGCCTCCTCAGTGAATTGCGACAGCGTTAATGTCACGTATAGTGCGTCTGTTGCACCGGTTCTTAAAACTTATTGCGTAGGTTGCCATAGTGCAGCGAGTCCTTCAGCAGGAATTGATCTTTCGACTTACGCTGTCGTGAAAGTGCAGGCGGCTAATGGACGATTAATAGGTTCCATTACACACGCAGTTGGATACAAACCCATGCCTTCCGCTACTTCGAAGTTAGGAAGCTGTGAAATAAATCAAATTCAAGCTTGGGTCACAAAGGGAATGTTGAATAACTAATTTTTCTTAAATTGACAGCAAAAACCAAAAAATGAAAGGACTTAAATTCTCCTTAAGTATCATTGCTGCCGTTCTGGTCACGTTGATTTTCCCAGATCCCTTCTTAGGTATTGGTGATTTTAAATTCAAGGCATTGATCATCCCCCTATTGCAGGTCATCATGTTTGGGATGGGTTCCACGATGAAAATTAGCGACTTTGCAGAGGTAATGCGCTCGCCCAAAGCCGTCGTCCTAGGCGTCTTTTTGCATTTTAGCATCATGCCATTTGTGGGTTGGGGACTGACGAAAGTCTTTTCATTTCCGCCTGAAATCGCGGCAGGTATCATTTTAGTGGGCAGTATGCCCTGTGGTTTAGCGTCTAATGTGATGTCGTATTTAGCCAAAGCAAATGTGGCTCTTTCCCTCACCCTAACCTCTATTTCTACCTTGCTTGCCGCTTTGTTAACCCCCTTATTAATGAAGAATTTAGCGGGTCAATTGATTGAAATTGATTTGATGGATATGGTTTGGGAAATCAGTAAACTGATCATCTTGCCCATCGGTGTAGGAGTAATCTATAATCGACTAATTGGTGCCCGTTTTGTTTGGTTTGAAAATGCGCTTCCTACTATTTCGATGTGGAGTATCGGTGCGATTGTTGTGATTATTACGGCAAATGGCAGAGATGCTTTATTAGCAGTTGGACCTTTATTAGTTATCGCGTGCTTATTGCATAATGTCATTGGTTTTATTTTAGGTTATTGGGGCGGACGGGTAAGTGGTTTGCCAGAACAAGATTGTCGGACAATCGCCATAGAAGTCGGTCTCCAAAACGCGGGTTTAGCCTCTGGTCTTGCCATGGCGATGGGTAAAGTAGGGACGCTAGGTTTGCCGGCTGCGATTTTTGGCCCTGTTATGAACATTAATGGTTCAGCGCTGGCGAATTATTGGAAGGGGGAATAAATCGAATTTCATTTATTTAGCGTAATTTTAGGGATTATCTGTTCTCCATCAAACATGAGAAAATTATTTCTCTTTTTATTCCTGTTCGTCCAATTTATAACGCAAGCTCAATCTGTGAGTCCCGCGCCTATAATTTCAGGAAATACAGCAACTTCAAGCTGGATTGAATTAGGAAGTGATGCGAAAAGATTTAATACCAATCAATGGCGTCAGACAATACCAACAGCAACCGATCGTAATAAAGTTTACAAACTTAAAGTTGAAGGAATTTACGGCGTTGAAAATAATGTCAATCACTTGGATGCGGCTTACCAAAGCCCACTTAGTACACAAGAAATTGGAAGCAATGGTACAATTCCCGTATTCATCACGTCAAGTACCGATAAATGGCAATTAAATAACCCAACTGCTCAAACACCTCCGATTCCCAGTAACAACCCAGGTTATCGTAATGATCATATATATGAATACTATTTAGGAGCAGGAGATGGAACCGCAAAGTATTTTTATACCTTTTATGACCTAAATTCACCCATAACAGATAATTCCACTTCAGGGAAATTAATATTCACAATGTTTGCTAATTCAGGATTAGCCCAAGTTTGTAGAGGGGGATCCGTAACGTTAACTTCTGAAGCAACTTTAGGCACAATTAATTGGTACAAAGATGGAAGTGAATTACCTCAACACACATCGAGTATTACTGTAAGTGAACCAGGAATATATACTTCAAGAACTATAATAGGGGGAGTATTAAGTAACGCAAGTAATGAAATAAAGGTTGAAAATCTACCCATTCCATCTGCGGAAATAGGCAGCGTTCCCAGTATTACGAGTAACGATGACAAGTTTCTTTTACCCTGGTCAAATTCTTCCTTAGGTACAGACAAATATTCCATCAATGCAGTAGCGCCCAATGCATTAATTGGATTTCAAAATCTAATAAATAAAACAATAGAAAAGTCACCGATGCCCATAACTATTCCATATGGGCAGGAAGGTACCTTCAATTTTGAATTGGTTCTAATTAATTATAGTGCCGGTTGTACTTCTAATCCAATTCCATTTACAGTTAGAATTATACTTGCACCTCCCACAGGATTAACCTACCCTGAAACTAACCGCTTTGTAGTCAACCAGCCTGTTTTACTTACCCCTACTGAATTTAAAGGGATAATTGATCAATTTTCGATTAATCCTACAATACTGCCACCTGGCTTATCGTTTAATAGTTTAACCGGCCAAATAACCGGTACACCTACACAAACTTCAAGCACAAAAACATTTACCGTATCTGGAACTAATAATTCTGGAAGTGCTACTGCAACCTTTACTATTGCAATTGTAATCCCTCCTCCTACTGTTAGCATTTCCACAGGATCTGAATACAATTTAACTCAGTACACACCTATTCCTGAAATTACCCCATCCGTTTCTGGAGCAACACTACCTTATAATTTGATAGGTAATTTGCCCTCAGGTTTAATTTTTAATTCAACAAACGGTACTATTTCAGGTACCCCAAAAGTGCCTTTGCCAAGAACAAAATATACTTTAGAGGTCAATAACTCCGCATGGACAACACCTATAGATTTGTATATCACAGTAAAAATAGCGGCACCTACGAATTTAGACTATGTTGTTCCGTCCAGATTCTATACGGGAGTAGAAATTTCTACTATTTCACCTACCAATTCAGGTGGAGTCATTTCATCTTATACCATTGACAAACCATTGCCGCTGGGCTTAAACTTAAACCCCTCGACTGGCGCAATTTCAGGGTCACCTTCAGCAATTACAGCAGCTACGGAATATGTAATTACGGGAACTAATTCAAACACTTCAACAAGCAAAACAATTAACTTTGAAGTGGTTATTCCGCCTCCAAAAAATCTTTCTTATCCTGGGAGTCCCTACCAATTTTATCAATTTGTTCCTATTTCAACTTTAACACCATCGGTAACCGGACAAGTTAATTCTTACACAATAGTTCCATCTGTATTGCCTGAGGGTTTAACCTTCAATACGACTACTGGGATTATAAGTGGTACACCTACAGCATTAAGCAGCAATACTTTGTATACCATTACTGCCATAAATACAACAGATCGTACCTCAACAACAATAAACATTGCTGTCGTCATTCCGCCTCCAACAAATTTATCCTATGAACCTAAATTGACTTTTACTGAGGGAACTGCTATTCCAATTGTATCACCTGCGGTAACTGGTGAAGTTTCGCTATATACAAGTTCAACTTTGCCTCCTGGTTTATCTATTGATCCCAATACGGGCATAATTAGTGGAACTCCAACTGCGGCTAGGTCTCAAGCTATTTACACGTTAATTGCTAAAAACAGTACCGGATTTACCACATTTGACATTGAAATAACTGTCATAATAGCAGCTCCATCAGGATTGTCTTACTATGGGCCTAATTCATTTGAGGAAAATATTCCCATTACTGCTTTATTTCCAACTGTTACTGGGGCTGTATCCAATTATAGTGTAAATCCAACTTTGCCTGCTGGGTTAAGCTTAGACCGAATATCTGGCGTAATTTCAGGAACACCTACTACAGCAACCCCTGCAACAAATTATACAATCACTGCAGGCAATTCGACTGGTTTTACCACCACCAATATAAACATCACTGTTCTCATTGCTAAGCCAAAAATCAGTTACGACACAACCAATATATATTTTCAATATGTGGCTATTCCTGCTTTGACTCCTAAAAAAACAGGAATTATTGATTCATTAACTATAAATGGCACTTTACCACAAGGATTACTATTTAACAAACAAACGGGAGTCATCTCCGGCACTAGTTTAGTTCAAATTCCTAAAACGATTTACACAGTCACTGCTTATAATTCCACTGGAAAAACAAGCAATACTGTACCCATTACGGTTACCATACCTCCTCCTAGTAATTTGCGATATAAAAACCCACCAGCATATATTATTGGAATTGAAATTTCGACTTTGACAGGTACCGTTTCGGAAACCGTAGATTTATACTCTATTGATAAAAAATTACCAGATGGACTTATTTTCAACACTCGTACCGGGGCTATTTCAGGAACTCCTATAAAAGCCACGCCGAAAACTATTTTTACAATAACTGCCTCCAATATAGCTGGCTCTACCTCTTATGAGCTCCCTATTTCTGTTTTGATTCCCGCTCCATCTAAATTATCGTATACCTCGCCACATGTTTATGAAGAAGGTATTGCGATTATTCCTTTAAATCCAACTGTTACAGGGGTAGTCTCAGGGTATACTGTTACACCTAATTTACCGGATGGACTTACTTTAGATACTTTGACGGGAAAAATTGCTGGAACTCCAACATTAGCAAAATCAACCACCACATACGCTGTAAAGGCTAGTAATTCAACAGGTTCTACAACTACAAATCTTATTATCACAGTACTGATTGCGAGACCTCGCATCACCTATCCGGAACCAGTTTTAGGTACTCAAATTAATCCGGTGTATACGGGAGTGGATCTGTTTATATCGGGTGCCACGAATCCTCCATTAATCCCAGTTATTAAAGGGGTTGTAGGAAGCATCGTCATAAATAAACCGCTTCCTGCAGGTTTAAAATTCGATACATTAACTGGTGTGATTTCTGGTATACCATCCGAATTAATTGACATAAGTACCTATGTGGTAACCATTACGAATAGCACGGCTTCGACGACCGATACGATTCGAATCGCAACCGTTATTCCGAGACCAAGCAGTTTGAGCTATTTGACGCCGCAGACCTACATTGAAAAAATTAAAATTGATTCACTGAATCCGCGCGTCCAAGGCACCCCATCTCTTTATACAGTGGATAAATCTTTGCCGGCAGGATTGAATATGAATCCACGCACGGGATCTATCACAGGGACACCGACGAAAGCGCAGGATTTTGTTGACTACACGATAACGGCTAGCAATTCTACTGGATATGATACCTTTATCGTCACCATTAAGGTGCTGATTGCCTTCCCCGAGATCAAATACCCACTTCCGGGTGTGTTTAGACAAGGAGTGCCTGTCAGCTTTAAACCTGCGCTTGTAGGTATTGCAGATAGTTTTAAAATTGATTCACTATTACCAGCTGGCCTAAATTTTGACCCTAAAACAGGCTTAATTTCTGGTACACCTACCTGGCCGGCTAAACCGCGCACGTATGTGGTGACTGCGACGAATACGACCGGGCCTGGTATCGATAGTACGACGATTACGGTGCTGGAAGATGTCAATTATGATACGGACAAAGATGGCTATACCGATATCGTGGAGATAGGCGGGGATCGCGATAATCCGGTGGATACCGATAAGGATGGTTTGCCAGACTATAATGACCTAGATTCCGATGGGGATGAGATCAAAGATGAGTGGGAGAATGATTTGAACTACGGAGGATTGCCTGATTGCGATCATGATGGAGTCGATAATCGAATTGATCCGGATGCTTGTGACCCCGTGGCCTTCCAAGGAATTTCACCGAATGGGGATGGGAAAAATGATTATTTAGTCATTCCAGGGGTAATGAGGACGACACCGAATACCTTGACCGTATTCAATCGTGGGGGCGACATCGTTTACGAAGTGAAGGATTATGCGAATAATTGGGTTGGAGAGACGAATCGGGGAAATCCACTTTTAGCGGGCGATGGGCTCTTACCGGATGGCGTGTATTTCTATATTTTAGATTATAATGGCGTGAGACCTCGAGTTTCTACTTATATTTACATCAATCGATTGAAGAAATAAATGAGATTACGTTTTCTTTTAGTGGGATGTTTGCTTCTTTTAGCTGGCCAAATCAAGGCCCAGACTGACCCCGTATTCTCCTTATTTCGATTATATCCACAAGTCATCAATCCGACTTTCGTGGGCGCAAGCGATAAAAATGAAATCATTCTAGTTAACCGTAATCAATGGACTTCCATGCCAGGGACTCCGGTGACTACCGCCTTGATGGGAAATTTCAATTGGGGAGAAAAGATGGGGGTAGGTTTTACCGCATTTTTAGATCAATTAGGACCAGTAAAAGCAACCTCAGTGAATAGTGATTTTGCATATCACTCGTTGATCAATGATAAATGGGCCTTGTCTGGAGGTATTCGAGTAGGAGTGACGAATTTAGCTTTGGACTTCGCAGGCTTGAGTTTATTAGACCAAACCGATGAGCTGTTTACCCAAAACTATTCCACTGGATTGCAGATCAATTCAGGTTGGGGAATTCGTTTAGCGAAGGAAGATAAGTTCTATGTGAGTATTTCACAACCTCGTATGTTGTGGAATGATTTTGGACTACAAACGGGTAAATACAAAGACGCATCCTTCTATTATGGGATGATCGGGAAGAAACAGGTGCTTAGCAAAGCGGTGAGTATTCATACGAATGCGATCGTGCGTGCGGCGGCTGACTTGCCTTTAAGTTATGACATCAACCTAACCGGTTCATTTTATGATTTACTAGACCTAGGTGTAGGCTATCGCAACGAAAATGCCATCGGTGTCAATCTAGGAGTGCAATTTAGCCCTACCGTCTACTTGGGTTATCAATACGAAATGCCGACGAATACGATTTCTAAAATCACGAATCAGACGCACGAGTTCGTATTGAAATTCCAATTCGAGCGTTCTAACTAACGCTGCTCTAATTCAGAGAACAAATTCAATCCAGCTCCACCTACGAGGTACAAACCTTCCGCTAATACCGCTTGGGTATAAAAACCATCCGCATCCGACGCACCAAAGAATTGAAAATCTGCCGCAATCAGCGCCACACAAATGATAAAATTCACCAAGACAAAAAGAGCGATCGCTAGCTGATTACCAGGTACTTTAAAGGCTTTCACATAGCCTTCTGTCGCGTAAAAAAAGAAAGGAAGAACAAGTAAAGTTTTGAAATTTTTCATGTTGTTATCGTTTTTGTATACCCAAAATTGCACCAGTAGTACGCCAAAAGTTGGCGAACTACTGAAAATCTGTTAGATTAGCCCCATGAATACGACAGATCGACTAAAAGAACTCAATAACCTCTTCTTGCAAAAGACCTTTGCTTTACGTGCAACCACGGTGAGCGAGTATTTTTCGGAACACTATGATCAAGTCAGCTATAGCGAACGCAGTTTCAGCCGTGACATCAAGGCCTTAAAAGAGCATCTCGCCGAACGCTACCCTAGTTTAGAGGAAAAGGAGGGCGATTTGATTCGCTACTCAAAGTCTGAGAATCGATTCTATTATATCCGAGATGACATCAGTGCCTTTCCTTCTTTTTCGGAAAAGGAATTAGACCAAATCGCCTCCATCATCGACTTTAATAAACACTTGTTTACGGGTGGAAATGGAAACGGGATCGTGAATAAGCTGAGAGCCATTTCGTTAGAAAATAACCTGATGCGCCACGAAGAACTGGCGAATTGGCCGGCGATTGAACTGATAAACGAAGGAGATAGGTCTGGTTCTGAACACGTCAAGTTTCTTGTAGACGCAATTGCAGGAAAGAAGCCCATTGAAATAACGCACAAAGGCTTGACCGCGACCTCTTCCGCTAAAAAAATTACTGCCTTACCCCTACTGATCAAAGAATACAATAATGGCTGGTACACAGGCTGGTATTTGTTGTTCCAAGAAATAACAGAAGTGAACACAAAAATAGCCTTAGATCAACTTCGTGTCTTTGCCTTGGACCGAATTGAACAGGTTCGAATCAGCCCTGAACGATTTAACCTACGCATTCACCCCGAATTTCAACCGGCAGATTTTTTCAAACAAAGCCTCGGACTTTTTAGAGGGACTCAGGCGGCTGAAAAGATTCTTATTCAGGTCAGAGCAGATTCTTGGATCCTATCCTATCTCCCTAAATACCCCATACATCCATCCCAAAAACAAAAGGACACTTTTTTATTCGAACTTACCCTTGAAATAAATCAGGATGTGGAGCACTTTCTATTTCGCTATGCCACTGAAATACAGGTGATTGAACCCATACAATTGCGCGAAAAGATGCGTGCAAATTTAGCGTTAGCGGCATCGCTTTATCAGTAAACTGATAATGTGAGAGGCCGGTGTTTGATAACCGAGAAATAGACCTACCTTCGCTTATTACAAATTCTATTAGTGGTTTGGTGTGCATCAAGATGAAAGAACTTTTCTTTCATCTTTTTTTTGTGCCTCTACAAGAGTAGTTCAGCTAATTCTTTGGCTTTTAGTAGCAAACCTATCTAACAACATGAATCAACTACACAATTCGCGCCGCGATTTCTTGAAGAATGCCGGCCTATTAGGAGCTGCTGCAGCTTTCCCTAACATCTTGTCTAATTTTGGAGGCGAAAAAGTTAATCTAGCTTGCATCGGAATCGGGAATCAGGGCGGATTAGATGTCATGTCCTTATACAATACGGGACTTGCGAACATTGTTGCTTTATGTGATGTAGATATGGGCGCACCTCAAACACTCAAGGTATTAGAGAAATTCCCAGATGTGCCTCGCTTCCAAGATTTTCGTCAAATGTTTGACAAAATGGGATCGAAGATTGAGGCCGTTTCGATTGGTGTTCCGGATCACTCTCACTTCCCTATTACGATGATGGCCTTAGGTTTAGGCAAACACGTTTTCGTAGAGAAGCCGATGGCGCGAACTTTTAATGAAATCGAATTAATGATGGCGGCGGCGCGCAAGCACCCAAAAGTGGTTACGCAAATGGGTAACCAAGGCCACTCAGAAGGAAATTACTTCCAATTTAAAGCATGGAAAGAGGCTGGAATCATCAAAGATGTGACGTCGATGACGGCTCACATGAATTCCCCTCGTCGCTGGCACAATTGGGATCCTAAAATCACCAAGTTCCCTGCAGCAGAATCGATTCCATCGACCTTGGATTGGGATATTTGGCAAGGGGTGGTTCAGCCACATGACTACCAAAAAGACTTTGTCAATGGTCAATGGCGTTGCTGGTTTGACTATGGTTTAGGTGCCTTAGGCGACTGGGGTGCTCATATCATGGATACGGCACACGAGTTTTTGGAACTAGGCCTACCTACCGAAATCAATATGTTAAGAGCGGATGGACACAATAATTTCTTCTATCCGATGTCATCTACGATTCAATTCAAGTTCCCAGAGCGCAAGAATATGCCAGCGATGGACATCACCTGGTATGACGGTGTGAACAACATCCCTCCAGTACCTTCGAACTATGGAACAAACGAATTAGATCCGAACATTCCACCAGCAGGCAACGGAAAGATTCAACCGGCAAAATTAAACCCTGGAAAAATCATCTATAGCAAGGATTTAACCTTCAAAGGTGGATCGCACGGAAGTACGCTGTCGATTTTAGGTGATGCAGCGAAAGACTTGAAATTACCAGAAGTACAGGCGAGTCCTTCGAACCACTATGCAAACTTCTTGAAGGCGTGTTTGGGACAAGAGAAGACGCGTTCTCCGTTTGAAATCGCTGGCCCATTAAGCCAAGTATTCTCACTAGGCGTGATGGCTCAAAAATTAAATACCAAATTACAGTTCGATCGCAAGACGAAACAAATCACGAACAATACGTTAGCTAATTCGTTATTAGTAGGTGCGCCGCCAAGAAAAGGATGGGAGCAATACTATAAAATCTAGCTTATCTGCAGCCACTATTATTCTTTAGTAGTGGCTGCTTATTTGTAGTCATTTTAATTTTTGCCTATATTGTATTTGATTAAAATCATGTTTTGGCAATACTAGCACCACTATTCGGCATATTTACCTCCTTTATACTCTTGTACTATTTAAGTTCATTAAATAGATCCAATACGTTTTTAGCTTTATTTTTCTTGTGTTGCAATTCGGTTTTGATGGTTTATTTTGGCCTACATTATAGCAAAATCGAGTTCTGGGAAGGCATCTGTTTTGTCCATTTTCTACCCCTCTCCTTTTTACTAGGTCCCGCCTTGTTTTTTTACGTCAAACACACGGTATCAGAGGACAAGCGTTTGCATCGCTATGATTTAGTTCATTTAATTCCCGCCGTTTTTACCTTTTTTGCGACATTACCTTTCACGACATTGCCTTTAGCCACTAAAACTGCGATGGCTCATGAAATCGTGAACATTACGGAGGACTATAATTTAAACTTCCAATGGGTCACTTTTGAGCAAATTTTGTACGGCCGCTCCATCCATTTGATCCTTTACTGCATTAGCGCTGTCATTTATTTCCTATGGAATAAACGCCACTTGATGCAGAAATATGGTGCATTGCCTTCGAATCACCGCTTGATTCAGAAATGGATATTCTCACTTGTCTTTTTGCAATTAGTCATCGCAGGAAACAGTTTAGGACATATGCTCACTATATATGCGCATAACTACGCCATTTTAGGCATTCCTTCGAATATCATCTTCAGTGAAGCGCGTTTCTTTGGAATATGTGGAGGAGGATTTTTTGTCCAAAACTTCATCTTATTTCTCTTTCCCAAAATCCTCTACGGAAATGTTTCCTACGAAGTGGAACTTGCCCCTGCGACGATTTTGCAAGAGATCAAATCAAGTTTACCTAAAAAAGAGCCAGCATCGAGAGAATTCGAACAAGATTTACAGCACTATTTGAGCACGCATCCTTTTGTAAAGAATGATTTTTCTTTGTCCCAAATGTCCTTTGACCTTAAAATTCCGGAAAGATTCTTGTCCGGTTATTTTAACAAGGAACTAAAGAAGACTTTTGGTGAATGGAAAAATGACTTACGCATTGAATATGCTTGTCAATTAATAGAAGAGGGGAATGCGAAGCGCATCACCATTGAAGCCATTTCCTCAGATGCGGGCTTCGTTTCACGTTCGAAGTTCATCGACGCCTTTAAAGCGAGAAAAGGAGTAACTCCTTCCGCCTATATTAAAGAAAAGGCGGAAGCCTAAGCCTCCGCCTTCTTTTTATTTATTGTGCCACTGGAAGTAGACCTAACTGCTGCATCAAGACCATGTTGTCCATGAAATCTTGTTCCTCCGTAATCTTGCCATCCTTCATTTTGGCAATCGTACAACCGATCACATCTACGGATTTACCCGTCGCAGGAATACCAAAGAAATTACCTGTGTGCTTTCCTTTGAACTGCCAATACTTCACTAATTTGTCTCCATCTGCGAAGATCTCTTTTACGATGAATTGACGCTCCGTAAAACCAGTCACAAAATTTTCATAATAAGCCTTGCAATTCGCTTTGCCCTTCACTTCTGGAACTGTATGCAATACCGCATCTTCCGTGTAAGCTGAATCCAAGATATTTGTGCGACCTTCATTGATAGCCACTTCCCAAACACGAGAGTAATAAGCCACGTTTTCAGCTCCAACTTTTGCTTTTTGATCTGCTTCTGACGTACAAGAGAATAATCCAGCCGCTACACACAGGGATAAAAGAATTTCTTTCATAATGATTTGTTTTTTAGTTTTTCCAAACCTAATTCATCAACACAGTATACACATTTTTACGTCGAATAAATCTGTTCCGTTTTGCGCATTTGGGAACAAATTCAAGTCACATCTTCTTTCAATGCGTATTGAAATGCGCGTACTTGCCATACAAATCAAAAAATTAATTCAATGAAAAAATTTGTTCTAGTAGGTGCCATCATGGCATCCGTTTTCAGTGCATCAGCACAACAAACAGCGGGTAAAATAT
>JBEBBJ010000021.1:0-25406 GCA_041158445.1 Bacteroidota bacterium | reverse complement strand
GAAGCTTGTAATGCTCCGTCAATATGAAGTGTCGCTTGACTGACGCGTTGAATAACCGCTATCATATGCTATAGAAGCCAATAAACGATTAAAAAATAAACCCCATAGCCTAAGATGTCATTCGTCGTCGTAATGAAAGGTCCACTGGCTACAGCTGGATTAATTTTTAATTGGTTTAAAACTAGGGGAGTAATCGTTCCCATTAAACTGGCTAACATAACCACTGCAAAAAGGGAGATGGAGACCGTCATGGATAGCATGATTTGGCCTGAATCCACTAATAAGGAACATCCAAAGGCAAAAACCGCCGCTATCAAGGCGTTGATTAATGCGACTAGGAGTACTTTTTGGAGACGTTTTCCTAATGTAGTGTCTAAACCACTTTTATCCGCTAAGGACTGTACGATTAAAGAGGATGATTGAATTCCTACATTTCCTCCCGTAGAACCGATCAAGGGAATAAAGGCCGAAATAGCAGGTAAAATAGAGATCGTATCGTCGAATCGATCGATGATTTTAGCTGCTAAAAAACTACCGACCATACCTCCGATTAACCATGGAAGACGAGAACGTACTAATAACCAAACTGAGTCATCTTCCTCTACGTCTTCGGAGATACCGGCCATGACCTGAATATCTTCTTGCGCGGATTCCGTAATGAAATCGACCACGTCATCGATGGTGATTCGGCCTAAAAGTCGGCCTTGGATATTTACCACTGGAATGGCTTCTAAATCGTATTTCTGCATTAAATCCGCTACTTCTTCACCAGAGGCATAGGTCTGAACGGATACGATTTCATCATCTTCATAAACGTCGGCGATTTTAGAACCTCGCTTTGCTAAGATGATTTTCTTCAGAGAAACGGTACCTAATAATTTGCCGTCATCATCTATGACATAGACGGAATATACTTTCTCTACGTCTTCCGCCTGTTTGCGAATTTCCTCCACACATTCGGTAACGGTTTGAGAGATATTAATCTTGATTAACTCTTTCTGCATTAAGCCACCCGCACAATCCTCGTCGTAATGCATTAAGTCGATAATGAATCGAGCTTGCTCCCGGTCTTTCAATAAGGCGATTACTTCCTCACGAACCTTTACAGGCTGTTCATTTAAAATATCCACCGCGTCATCTGAATCGATAACGTTGATGTATTGCGCAATTTCTTTCGAAGTAAAGTTCTTTAAGAACTTCTTACGGTCGTCAGAATCGAGCGTAGAAATAATTTCAGCGGCTAGTTTAGTATCGATTAATAGCACGAGGTATTTAGCCTCTTCTGTCGTTAATTCGATTAAAATGCTGGTGATATCCGCTGGGAAAAGCTCCTCTAACTTCAATAAGATTTCCTCATTCGCCTGATTTTCGATCATCAAGCGGATGTCCTCTATGAACTCTTTGGTTAGTTCAAACGGAAGGTGATTTGGGTTTAATTCTTCCATGTTTTGAGGGATTTTAGGTATAACGGCGCAAATTACTAAAAATAGCTCGATTAAGCGCCTTGGTAGCCATTATCTTTCCATAAAATCGTTAACTCGGTAAACTCGGCTACACCCAATTGTTCAGCGCGTTTAGAAAGTAATGGGTGTTCTGGTAATTGCAAGGCTCTGAGTGCATTACGTAAGGTTTTGCGTCGTTGGTTGAAGGCCATTTTGACCAAAGACTTAAATTTAGCTGGATCGCAGTCTAGTTTTTTGTCCCAATTCCGTACTAGTCGAATAACACCGGAGTTGACTTTTGGGGGAGGAGTAAATACCTCAGGTCCTAAACTGAATAGGTATTCGATATCGTAAAAGGCTTGAAGCAATACGCTTAAAATGCCGTAATCTTTATTTCCCGGTTTCGCTGCTAAACGGACGGCCACTTCTTTCTGTAACATGCCCACCACCTCGATGCATTGGTCTTTGTATTCCAAAATACGGAAGAAGATCTGCGTAGAAATGAAATAAGGGAAATTGCCCACAATCGCGAACTTCTCTTCCCCAAAAATATTTTCTAGGGGATAACGTAGGAAGTCACCATCAATTAAACGAGGGCCAGTAAACTCTAAGTAGTTTTTACGTAAGTAGTCCACGGACTCTTTATCGATCTCGATGAGGGAGGTTTCGTATTCGGTTTTTTTGACCAAAAACTGAGTCAACACCCCCATACCAGGACCAATCTCCAATACTTTCGTGTAGGCCCCATTCGGTTGCAAGCCGTCTACGATGCGCTTAGCCGCATCTAAATCATTTAAAAAATGTTGTCCTAAACTCTTTTTTGCTCTTACTTGCACCGTGTCTTGTGGGTTTAAGGGGTAAAATTAAGCCCTTTTTTGTACATTTAAACAAAATTTGTGATTTAAGGCATGGAGGATAAGCAGGCCCTGATTAAAACATTGGATTCCCTGAAGCTTTTTGGCATCGTAATGGCGCTAGATGGCAACATCTCGCATGCGAATGCCTACACCCATCAATTACTCGGTTATAAACCAGGGGAATTAAATGGGAAAGACTTCTTTACTACCTTAGTCCCAGACGGTGAAAGTGAAATACGTCGCAATTCATTCGATAAGGCCATTCAGACGGGTGGTTTGTTCGAGGAAAGGGAACGTAATTACAAGACAAAATCGGGGGCGATTAAATGGATCGAGGTTGCCTCCACGGTTGTTAGTGATAACTTCTTGACCATTATTGGGGAGGATGTAAGTGAGAAGAAGAAGGTTTCGGAAGCCTTAACTCGTTCCAATGCCCAATTACAAGACTTAATTAACAATACAACCGACCTTATTCAAATCACCGGGGTGACGGGGCGTTTCCTTTTCGTGAACCGCGCCTGGTTAGAAACGATGGGTTACACGGAGGAAGAGGCGAAGGATTTGAAAATACAGGATGTCCTACATCCCGAGTTTGCGCACCTGACACAAGCCCAATTTGATCAATTAGCCAAGGGAGAAGATATACCTGAATTTACGGCGGTATTTAGGCGTAAAGATGGTCGTCGCTTGTATGTCTCGGGTTCAGCGACTTGTCGATTCGAACGGGGTACCCCTACGGCTTATCGCTGTATTCTGCATAACTCAACGGCAAAAGTGCGGGCGGAGCGGGCGAATAAATTGTTCTCGTCCATCTCGCAGGTGGCGATTAATTCCTCTAATCTCGATGATTTGTTTGTGAACATTCACAAACAATTAGGGGAGGTGATTGATGTGAAGAACTTCTTTATCGCACAATACGATCCAGGAAAGAGCTATATCTATTTCCCCTATTACATAGATGAATACTTCAATTCTCGCGTGCATTTTACGAAGCGCCGTTTAGGAAATGGTTTGACGGAATATGCCTTGATGGAGAATAAGCCTCTCATCTTGCATGACGATGATATTCATCAACTGGCAGCGGAGAAGAAGATTTACCTATATGGTGTGGTTCCCAAAGTAATGCTTTGCGTTCCCCTCCGCATCGGTGATCGGGTGACGGGGATTATCGGGGTGAAATCCTATGAGCGGGCGAACAAATACGAGAACCGAGATTTGGAGCTATTAGACTTTATTTCGGGGCAAGTGGCGATTGCGATTTCGAGGAAGCAGGCGGAAGAGGCTTTGGCCAGAGAAACCGCCCGATTAAACTCCATCTTCGAGAGTTCGTCCCACTTAATGTGGTCCGTGAATAAGCGTTTGCTATTGCAGAGTTTCAACCATGACTATGCGGAACTCTTAGAACAGGAGATAGGGATCAAGCCGCAACTGAATTTCAGTTCAGAGACGATGGGCTTTAAGATGATGGCGCCAGAGGAGCGGAAAGTGATGGAGGAGCGCTATAAATTGGCTTTCCGAGGGAATAAACAACACTTCGAGTTGTGTATAAAGAAGAAGGATGGGACCGACCGCTGGTTAGAGATCTACTTGAATCCTATTTTGACGCAGGATACCATCTCGGAAGTTTCTGGTATCGCTAGGGACATCACAGAATTGAAGAAATACCAAAGCGAACTAGTGGAAGCGCGCGAACAAGCGGAGCATTCCTTGAAAGTAAAGGAGCAGTTTTTAGCGAATATGTCCCATGAGATTCGTACACCGATGAACGGAGTGATCGGGATGGTCGATCTATTGTGCGATACGCCGCTAGATGAGGATCAGCGCGATTATTTACAGACGATTCGGAAGTCTTCGGAGACGCTCTTGCATATTCTGAATGATATTTTGGATTTGGCCAAAATCGAAGCAGGCAAAATGGTCCTTCATCCGACCGATATTGTGCTAGAAGAGGTATTCGATCGTCTAATGGCCTTATTTACGCCTTTAGCACATCAAAAAGGCAATAAGGTTTCTTATACTTTAGCCGATAATGTACCAGCCTTCGTGAAGGCAGATGAGACGCGATTATTGCAGATACTTTCGAATTTAACGTCGAATGCCTTGAAGTTTACCGAGAATGGATCTGTAGCGATTTCAGTTAAGGCGCTCAAGGTTTCAGCAGAGATGACAGAACTCGAAGTTCGAGTGACTGATACAGGTATCGGTATTAGTTCTGCAAATCTGCAAAAACTATTCAATGCCTTCCAGCAAGTGGATAACTCCACCTCGAAAAATTACGGAGGTACGGGATTAGGTCTAGCTATTTCCCGCGAGTTCTGTAAGATGATGGACGGAGAAATCGGTGTGGAGTCGGAGGAAGGAAAGGGGAGTACGTTTTGGTTTACGATCAAGCTGGCTATCGGGGATTCCTCACTAGCAGCGAAAACGAAGAACGTATCAGATGTATCGATTGCAGGTAGCCTCCAGTCAGTTCATGCGCGTGTCCTTCTAGTCGATGATAATGCCACGAATCGCAAGGTAGCCAGCCAAATTTTAATGAAGGCTGGTTGTGAAGTTGAGATGTGATGGATATCCAAATGCCTGAGATGGATGGTATGGAGACAACGCGCCGCCTGAAGGCTTTGGGGCTTGTTCATTTGCCGCCTATCGTGGCAATGACGGCCTATGCGATGAAGGAAGATCGAGAACGATTCCTCGCTGCAGGAATGGATGATTATTTAGCCAAACCGATTAGGGCACAGCAATTAATTCAGACGGTTTCTCGCTGGGTAGCTGATGGCCATGGAGTTGTGGAAGAGACTAAGGTTGCGACGGAATTCGTGGTGGACGAGGAGGTTTTGGCTTCGCTTTCTGATGCGGTGGGCGGAGATCCTGCCTTCGTGCAAAGCATGTTAGAAGAATTTATTGTGGAGGCAAAAGATCAGATAGCTTCGGCTATTTCTTTTCACGCGGTCGGAAGCTGCAAAGGCGTTCAGTCGGAGCTGCATACCTTAAAAGGGAATTCAGGTACCTTAGGTGCGGCTCAAGTGCATTCAATTTGTGAAAAGATCGAGTTGAAGGCCAAAGTATGTGATTTCGAGTATTTCCCTTCTGAGATTGTGGATTTACAAATTGCCTTGAAGAATTTCGAAGACGCGATTAAAGCCAAATTCGCCTAATATGCGCCATTTTGGCGTATTTCTCTTCTTTGCTACGCGTCTTTTAATGTCATTTTTTCCGAATTATTCGATTGGATATTCATTTGCTAAGTAGTGTGAAAACCTAGCCGAAATGAATCCAAATAATTACACATCACAAGCTGGATTGGTTATCCAAAGCGCGATGGAAATCGCGAGCACGAATGGCCAGCAAGCCATTGAAACGGGGCATCTATTGCAAGCCATCTTGCAAGACGACACCCAAACATCTGCTTTTCTCCTTAAGAAGAATAACGTGTCTGTTCAGCAGATTCAGGAGAAATTACAAACCATTCTTTCTTCTTATCCGAAAGTATCGAGCGCTCAGCCCTATGCGAGCAATGCGTTGCAACAGGTACTAACGAAAGCGGAGGCGTTGAAAACCGAATTTGGTGATTCTTATGTGAGTGTAGAGCTACTTTTTCTCGCTCTCATCGAATCCAAAGATGCCGCAGGAGACTTGTTGAAGTCTTTAGGCATTACGAGTGCAAATTTTAAGAAATCCATCATAGAACTTAGAGGAAATAGAAAAGTGAACGATCCACATGCAGAAAGTACTTACCAGTCTTTGGAGAAATACGGTAAGAATTTGAATGAATTAGCGAAGGCCGGGAAAATCGATCCGGTGATTGGACGTGACGAAGAGATTCGCCGGGTCTTGCAGATTTTATCTCGTCGTACAAAGAATAACCCTATCCTTTTGGGAGAACCAGGTGTCGGTAAAACCGCCATTGTAGAAGGTTTAGCCCAACGTATCGTTTCAGGCGATGTGCCTGAAAACTTGAAATCAAAGATTGTGATGTCGCTCGACATGGGTCTATTGGTCGCGGGAGCAAAGTACAAAGGGGAATTCGAGGAGCGTTTGAAAGCGGTCATCAAAGAGGTAACGGATTCCGACGGAGAAATCGTCTTATTCATCGATGAGATCCACACCTTAATCGGTGCGGGAGGCGGAGGCGAAGGAGCGATGGATGCGGCGAACTTATTAAAACCTGCTTTAGCACGTGGAGAATTACACGCAATCGGAGCCACGACTTTAAAAGAGTACCAAAAGTACATCGAGAAAGACAAAGCTCTAGAGCGTCGTTTCCAATCGGTTTTAGTGGAAGAACCAGATGTGGCTGATGCCATTTCGATCCTGCGTGGTATTAAGGACAAATACGAATTACATCACGGGGTACGTATCCAGGATGACGCGGTCATTGCGGCTGTCGAATTATCGAACCGCTACATCTCGGATCGATTCTTACCCGATAAGGCCATCGATTTGATGGATGAAGCTGCGGCCAAAATGCGTTTGGAGATCGATTCCGTTCCAGAAGAAATCGACGATATTCAGCGCAAAATTATGCAGCTAGAAATCGAGCGCGAAGCGATTCGCCGCGAGAATAATAAGGAGAAGGAAACGATATTAACGCGCGATTTAGCGGATTTGTCAGAGAAAAGAGATGAGTTGAAGGCCAAATGGCAATCAGAAAAATCAGTTCTCGATGCCGTACGTGCCGAAAAAGAAACCATCGATCGTCTGAAGTTAGAAGCCGAACAAGCAGAACGCCAAGGCGATTACGGCAAAGTAGCCGAGATCCGGTACGGTCGTTTAGTGGAGTCTGAACAGAAATTAAAAGATATGCAGTCGCAACCTGCCGGCGAAAATTCCATGTTGCAAGAAGAAGTGACAGCAGAAAACGTAGCCGAAGTAGTCGCAAAATGGACGGGTATTCCAGTGAGCCGAATGTTGCAGACCGAGGTGGAGAAGCTATTGCATTTAGAAGATGAATTGCACAAACGCGTGGCAGGTCAAGACCAAGCTATCGAGATGGTTTCTGATGCCGTTCGCCGTTCTAGAGCGGGATTGCAAGATCCAAAACGCCCCATCGGTTCGTTTATCTTCTTGGGAACTACGGGGGTGGGTAAGACGGAATTAGCCAAAACTTTGGCCTCCTACCTATTCAACGACGAAAACGCCATGGTTCGCATCGATATGTCCGAATACCAAGAACGCCATGCCGTAAGTCGCTTAGTAGGAGCGCCTCCGGGATACGTGGGCTACGATGAGGGCGGACAATTAACGGAAGCCGTGCGTCGCAAACCCTATTCGGTCGTGTTATTAGATGAGATTGAAAAGGCGCATCCGGATGTTTGGAACATCTTATTACAGGTCTTAGACGAAGGTCGCTTAACGGATAATAAAGGACGCACCGCGAACTTCAAGAACACGATTATCATCATGACCTCGAACATCGGTAGCCACTTGATTCAAGAGAAAATGGCGCAGATGGAAGGCTGGAACAATGCCTTGATCTTAGAAGAAACGAAAGAAGAAGTGATGACACTTTTGAAACAAGTCGTTCGTCCTGAATTCTTAAACCGCGTCGATGAAGTGGTTTTATTCGAACCATTAACCTTAGAACATGCGCGCAAAATTTTAGCGATTCAGTTTAAGGAAGTACAAAAACGTTTAGCTGATCAACACATTACCTTAGAAGCAACAGAAGATGCTTTGAATAAATTAGCTGCGGACGGTTATGACCCGAATTACGGTGGTCGTCCCATGAAGCGTGTGCTTCAGAAAGCTGTGCTGAACGAATTGTCTAAAGCCATTTTATCAGGCAAAATCGTGAAAGATTCGGCGGTGATGATGGAGTTAGGGAAGGATGGGGAGTTGACGTTTGAGAATGTAGTTTTAGAAATTTGAAATTCAAATTTCTAAAACTAGAGTAGAGATAAGAGAGTATAGAGAGGAGAGAAAAGATAGACTATCTCTACTCTCTAATCTATACTCTACACTACTCTCTTTACTCTATACTCTCTACTCTCTAATCTATAATCTATTCTGAAGGCACACCATCCTCACAAACCGATAAATAGCCTGCGTTCCCACACTCGTGCTGCGAGAATCCGTTGTAGCTGGGAAAGGTCCTCCGTGGACCATAGCGCCAGTAACTTCCACGCCAGTAGGGAAGCCGTTGAAAAGCAAGCGACCTACTTTTTGTAAAAGGGCATCGACCAATTCCTCCGATATTTCCGCTTTAGTGCCGTGAATGGTTCCAGTTAATTGACCGTCTAGTGATTCAATGAAGGAAATCATTTCAGCCTCGTTTTCAACTAAAATGGCTACTGTGCAGGGGCCAAAAACTTCCTCTAAAACTACTCGATTAATAGTCGCAGCTTCAGCCACAAATAGGGCAGGGGAAGGTAAATCACGCGAAGTTAATTTTTTCGATTGTTGCGCCAGATTTGAAACGCCTGCTGCATAAGCGTCAGCAATTCCTGGGGTTAAAAACGTGCCTAAAGGTAGTTTATCTAATTCTTCAGCTAATAAATCTAAGAAGCCGGCATCCTTTTTCTGAAGAATCAATAGACCCGGATTCGTACAAAATTGTCCTACTCCCAGGCAAACCGAACCAGCTAAACCAGCAGCAAGGGCTGCAGGGTTTTCGGCGATTTTATCAGATAAAAGTACCACTGGATTTACACTTCCCATTTCCGCATAGACTGGAATAGGATGTGGTCTGCGCACCGCTAGGTCATAAAGTGCTTTTCCGCCACGATATGAACCGGTAAATCCGACTGCTTGAATGTCTGGGTGTTGCACTAAATGGGTTCCTACTTCATGAGATGAACCATGTATTAAACTAAATACGCCTGCGGGTAAACCGCAAGCTACGACCGCTTTAGAAATGGCTCCACCCACAAGATTCCCTGTTTTAGGGTGTGCTGGATGGGCTTTGAAAATAACAGGACAGCCTGCTGCAAGCGCAGAAATGGTATCGCCACCTGCCACAGAAAAGGCAAGCGGGAAGTTGCTAGCCCCAAAAACAGCGACAGGGCCTAGTGGTATTTGGGTTTGAAATAAATCCGGTTTAGGAAGCGGCGCGCGGTCCGGCTGAGCTGGATCGTGGATTTCTTTTTTCCAGGCTGGGTAGGAAATGAAATCGGCAAATGCCTGGATTTGGCCTGTAGTACGACCTCTTTCACCCGTAATGCGAGCTTCTGGAAGATGTGATTCTGCACAGGCTGTTTGGATTAACTCATCACCGATTGCCATTATCTCACGCGAAATGGCTTGAAGAAATTCAGCGCGTTTCGCATCTGAAATACGACGGTAAATGGGAAATGCGGCTTTGGCAGCGGCAATGGCTGAGTCGATTTCTGCAATCGAAGCGTCTGTATAATTCATTAGGCAACGGTTTGAATAAGGGTTCCAATAGGTTCAATCGTAATTTGGATGCTGTCCCCAGATTGTAAAGTGAATGGAGGATCGGGTACGATGCAAGTTCCTGTCATCAAATATACGCCGGTTGGGAAAGACATCTCGCGGGTTAAATAATCCACTAATTCGGCGTGGGAGCGCTTCATTTGAGATATTTCCGTGTCGCCTTGGAATACACTTTCGCCGTTTCGATAGATTTCCATGGAAATAACCGTGCTAGGCGCTAAGGGTTTTTCCGTCACCAGGAGGCAGGGTCCGAGGCCGGCAGCGGCATCGTATACTTTGGCCTGAGGCAAATACAAAGGGTTTTCGCCCTCGATATCCCGGGAGCTCATATCGTTACCGATGCTGTAGCCGGCTAATTCACCATGTTTATTAACGAATAAGGTCAATTCAGGTTCTGGAACATTCCATAAAGAATCCTTCCGTATGCGCACCTTTCCACCTGTACCCACGGAACGCAAGCGGTTTCCTTTGTAGAAGATTTCAGGTCGAACGGCATCGTAAACTTTGTCGTAAAAAGTATCGCCGCCTGATTCTTTGGATTCCTCCATCCGGGCTACTTTGCTGCGTAAATAGGTCACGCCAGCTGCCCAAATTTCTTGTGAATCGATCGGGCAAAGTGGATTCTCGATTTTGGCCTGTAAACCATTCAACAGGTGCATCGAGCAAACCTCGAATAAATTCTTCTGGTTAATAAAGTCATCCCAGTTGCCTGGAACGGAACAAACGAGGCCCTGTTGATTCTGTAATTGAATCCCAGAGGCAGTTAAATAAATTTTTATACTGTTCATAGCTTGTCTAGAGAGGCATCAATCTCCGCGGCGTGCCGAGATGGATAGGTCAATTCAAAGGTACAAAGGTTATCAATCACTTGATTTACTAGTTGGATGGGGTGTTTCTTGCAGATTTTCATCACCTCATTCATCTGCGCATAGCTAAATTCGATGCTACGAACGCTCATGGGCTCTTTTTCGTAGATTTCTGCGTTCGCCAGCGCATCGATGGCTCCTTCCTTGTAGGCATGAATCAGGCCAGGTACCCCCAGCAACGTTCCACCAAAATACCGAACCACCGCCACTAAAACATAGTGGACATTGTGTGATAAAATCGTATTCAAAATGGGTTTTCCAGCACTTCCTGAAGGTTCTCCGTCATCATTCGAGCGAGCTTCCTCCGGCGTAAAACCCAGGCGATAGGCATAACAGATATGTCTGGCCTTAGGATGCGCTTCTTTTAGGGAGGCTATATGGCTTTTGATTTCTTCCAAATCTTTCACCGGATATGCCCAGCTGATGAATTTACTTCCTTTATCTTTGTAAAGTCCTTCAGCAGGTTTCGCGATAGTGAGATAGGAGTCGGGTATCAATGACATAAGGATAAATTTAAGCTAAGCGATGCATAATAACTATTATTTTCTGCGGATTTTATCGAGCCATTTGCGGCAGATATTGATGTATGCGCGCTTAAAACAGTGTTTTTCACAAGAGAAGGACGAATTAGTTTTAGGTTTTGAACGCCAAAATGGCGACGACTTCTATATCAAATGCTCCCTCGGTCCCCAGTTCTCCAGCTTACAATTCCCGGAATCTTTTCACCGCGCTGGCCGAAATTCCATCGATCTTTTCTCTGATTTACTCCTGGCCGAAGTCCAGGAAGTGGAGATGTACGAAAATGAACGAGCCTTTGGAATTCATTTTCTGGGCAATTATGTGCTAGTTTTTAAGCTTTTTGGCAACCGAGCTAATCTAATATTATACCGCGATGGGGAATATGATTCTCAGTTCCAAAAGCGACTTAAAAAAGACGATGAGCTAGTATTGACTGGAATATCCAGATCAATCGATCAAAGTTACGAAGCCTTCCAAGCCGCTGATGGCGACTATTCCCCCCTTTTTCCCACTTTAGGAAAAGAAGGGCAAGCTTGGCTCGCTTCCCAAGGTTACGAGAGCCTACATCTCAAAGATCGCTGGGCCTTACTTCAAAAGATGCTTGAAATACTTGAGGAGGGTCATTTCTATGTAGTCAAGACGCCTAAAGGAATTGGGTTTACTTTATTCCCCCCTTCAGAGGATTCGCTTTTTGAAACTTCCGATTCCATTGCCGCATTAAACCAGTTTTATGTGCTGCATTATTCGGTTGGGGAGTTTACACGAGAGAAAAGTCAGGTGAAGGATGGTTTAGAACGAAACTTAGCTAAATCCCAATTGTATTTACAAGAGCTCGAGAAGCAGAAGGTGATTCGGGAGACGAATGTGCCATTTGAGGAAATAGGCAATATTTTGATGGCCTATTTGCATCTCATTCCGGAAGGGGAGAGCAAGGTGACTTTAGAGGACTTCTACCGAAATCAACCCATTACGATTAAGCTGAATTCTACGTTGAGCCCTGCCGCGAATGCGGAGAATTACTACCGAAAGGCTAAGAATTTCAGTAAGGAATTGGCGCATTGGGAAGAGAATATAGCGCGCAAGAAGCAAGAAATAGCTGAAATTATTGAAAAAT
Source organism: Bacteroidota bacterium (assembly GCA_041158445.1). Lineage (GTDB taxonomy): Bacteria > Bacteroidota > Bacteroidia > Cytophagales > Spirosomataceae > Aquirufa. The sequence continues at coordinate 13,213 of JBEBBJ010000021.1, read as the reverse complement.
TAGAAGCCTTAGCATCTGTCGAAACCCGGAAGGGCTTGAAGCCTTTTTTAGCTTTGGCCACTGATAAAAAATCAGCCGAAGAATTACCCTTTAAGCAGTTTGAGGTTGAAGGATGGGTGATTTGGGTGGGTAAGAATGCGAAAAACAATGATTTACTGACGCTCAAATATGCGAAAAAACAGGATATCTGGCTGCACGCTCGTGACGTTTCTGGTTCTCACGTGATTGTGAGAAACCCCCAAAATAAAACAGTCCCCGCCTTCGTCATCGAAAAAGCAGCGAGTTTAGCGGCCTATTTTTCCAAAAGACAAACTGAATCCCTTTGCCCTGTGATTGTTACCTCGAAGAAATACGTTCGTAAAACGAAGGATTTACTCCCAGGGATGGTCATCGTGGATCGGGAGGAGGAAGTTGTTTTGGTGAAACCCGAACTTTGGAATTAGTACATTTCCGATAAAAATCTTAATTTAGGCAATTCAAGACCTTAATTAACTTTAAAACTCTATGCAATCAAACGGTTTACAAACACTAGACTACCTCGTATTTCTCTTTTATTTCGTGGTAGTTGCCGGTTACGGCTATTGGATTTACAACAAGAAAAAATCCGAATTATCTGATTCAAATGACTTCTTTTTAGCGGAAGGTTCTTTAACCTGGTGGGCGATCGGAGCTTCATTAATTGCCTCTAATATCTCTGCAGAGCAGTTTATTGGTATGTCAGGAAATGGTTTTAGACTGGGTCTAGCCATCGCTACCTACGAATGGATGGCAGCTGCAACGCTATTAATTGTGGCGATTTTCTTCATGCCAATTTATTTGAAGAACAAAATCTTTACAATGCCTCAGTTCTTATCTCAGCGTTATTCTCCTACAGTGAGTTTAATTATGGCCGTTTTCTGGTTATTATTATACGTAGCGGTGAATTTGACATCGATTTTGTACTTAGGAGCTTTGGCAGTAACAACCATTTCCGGAATCGACTTCACTGTTTGTATGATCGGAATGTCCGTTTTCGCGGTAATTATCACTTTAGGCGGTATGAAAGTAATCGGTTTTACAGACGTAATTCAGGTATTCTTCTTGATCCTAGGTGGTTTAGCAACGACGTATTTAGCTTTACAAATGGTGTCTGATCACTTCGGTGGCGAAGGTGTGATGAGTGGTTTGAATCATTTGATGACCAAAGCTCCGGAGCATTTCCACATGATCTTAAACAAAGACAATGCGAATTATCCATCACTTCCAGGCCTAACGGTATTAATCGGAGGTATGTGGATTATCAACTTGAACTATTGGGGATGTAACCAATACATCACGCAACGTGCCTTAGGAGCAGATCTTCCAACCGCTCGTAACGGTATCTTGTTTGCAGCCTTCTTAAAAATGTTAATGCCAATCATCGTGGTTTTACCAGGTATCGCGGCGTATCTATTGCACAAGGATGGTATGTTCCAACAGGAGATGTTGAAAGATGGCGTAATCAATCAAGATAGCGCTTATCCAGTGTTATTGAACTTATTACCTGCAGGTTTGAAAGGTCTATCTTTTGCGGCTTTAACGGCAGCAGTAGTGGCATCTATGGCTGGTAAAGCGAATTCAATCTCTACCATCTTCACTCTAGATATCTACAAAAAATATATCAATAAGGATGCGAATGAGAAGCAATTAGTAAATATCGGTCGTATCGCTGTGGTAGCTGCGATGGTATTAGCCATTGCGATTGCTCCATTCATGGGTATCGATAAAAAAGGTGGTTTTGAATTTATTCAAGAGTACACTGGTTACGTTTCTCCAGGTATTTTCGCCTTATTTATTATGGGCTTCTTCTGGAAAAGAACGACTTCAAACGCCGCATTATTCGCAATGATCGGTGGTTTAGCCTTCTCTATCTTAACTAAATACATCCCTGCTTGGACAGGTGTGAACGATTGCATGTTCTACACGGCGTTCTTAGATGGTGATGTGTACATGATTCCATTTATGGACCGTATGGGTTGGGTGTTTATTTTCTGTGTGGTTTCTATGGTGATTATTTCACTAGCTGATCCAGAAAGTAAGAACAATCCGAAAGGTCTTGAGATTGATGCCAAAATGTTCAAATTGGAGCCTTCTTTCATCGCTGGAACAGTGATTGTGGTGATGGGGATTGTGGCTCTTTACACCTATTTTTGGTAAGTTATTTCGTGTTAGCGTTCTAAAATTTTGCTTTGCAAATAATTTTGTGAACGCTAACACAAAATGCTTTCTTAGGACACTTTGACTAAGCCGTGAAACGGCGACTAAGCTGCAAAGCAGCGACTACATCAACAAATCATGATTATCAAACTCCTTAAAAACCGATCTGATATTGGGGCTGGTACTCGTGGCTCTGATATGGGTATTGATGCCCTTGAAATTGCTGCCATTAATCAAGAAGATGATTTTTTTAATCGACACCTTTTTGAGGATATTGATACACACAACGCTACCATTTACCAGAAGAATACCAATAGTTTTGCTAAAAGAATTGAACACGTTGTACAACAATGCGAAAGAGTATGTACCTCTGTTTCAAGTAACTTAATAAAGGGCTATTTCCCCATCGTGTTATCTGGTGACCATTCTTCTGCCCATGGAGTTATCTCAGGTATTAAAAAGGCCTATCCTAATAAAACAATAGGCGTAATTTGGATCGACGCCCACGCTGATTTACATTCTCCTTTTACATCGCCATCAGGAAATATTCATGGCATGCCTTTAGCTGCCACAATGAACTTAGATAATTTAGCGTGTGCTGTAAATCAAGTTTCAACTGAAACGGTTGAATCATGGAATGAATTAAAAAATATTGGTGTAATGGGTCCTAAAATGGCACCTAACCAGGTTGTTTATTTTGGTTTACGGGATTTTGAATATGCAGAAGAATTTCTACTAAATCAGTATGAAATAATGCATTTTAAGGTAGATCAAATGCGGAATTTAGGAATTCAGACATGTGTTCAAAATGCCATTCTTCAATTACAATCCACAGATCATATATTTATTTCCTTTGATGTGGATTCACTTGATTGTGATCAAATATCCTACGGAACCGGCACCCCAGTTAAATCAGGCTTTACTTCTGATGAGGTACTTTCCATTATCGAATTAATAATCTCTACTGGTAAAGTAGCCTGTCTAGAGGTAGCTGAAATTAATCCTTTATTAGATAATAAGGGGAATAAAATGGCAGAAACGGCTTTTGGGATTTTGGCCAAATTGGAGAAGCATATTACTCAATAGACGAAGTTAAATGGAGGTAAAAAAAGGGATCGAATTTCGATCCCTTTTTTTATAGTAGTCAGTAATTAGTAATCAGTAGCCAGTAGTCTGTTACAGTGGTCAGTCCGAAGGAAATAAGGCCGAAGTAAATAGTATTTCTGAGTGTATCGCCGCAGGCGACTCCAACTTTATGCTTTGTGCTCTATTCTTTACACTTTAAATCTTTACTCTCTACTCTCTTATCTCTACTCTAAAGCGGCGAAGCTCTTTTACAATGCTCCGCTGATAATCGATTCCACCACACTCGGATCCAACAACGTCGACGTATCGCCTAGGTTAGAGGTATCACCTTCCGCCACTTTGCGTAGAATGCGGCGCATGATTTTGCCGGAGCGGGTTTTAGGAAGGCCAGTCACGAATTGAATCTTGTCTGGTTTAGCGATAGGCCCGATGACACGTGTAACGGTCGCTAATATATCCTTGCGGGTTAAATCATCATTAATCGTTGGGTGTTCACAGATGACATAGGCATATATTCCTTGGCCTTTCACATCATGCGGATAACCTACAACGGCTGATTCAATAACGCCTGTGTGCATATTGATGGCATTTTCTACTTCTGCCGTACCGATGCGGTGTCCAGAAATGTTCATTACATCATCTACACGACCGGTGATTCGGTAGTAACCATCTTCATCTCGCATACATCCATCACCAGTAAAGTAAAGTCCTGGGTAGGTAGAGAAATAGGTTGATTTGCAACGTTCATGATCACCGTAGGTGGTACGGATAATGGATGGCCATGGGTATTTGATACATAAGTTACCATTAACCCCATTTCCGGTTATTTCATTTCCGTTTTCATCTACCAGCATCGGTTGGACGCCAGGTAAAGGTAAAGTCGCAAATGCAGGCTTTAGCGGTGTTATTCCGGCGATAGGTGAAATCATTAATCCACCCGTTTCCGTTTGCCACCAAGTATCGACAATTGGGCAATTTCCTTGTCCTACTTTATCATTGTACCAGTGCCATGCTTCTTCGTTTAGGGGCTCACCTACAGATCCTAACACGCGAAGAGAACTTAAGTCTTTATTTTCGATATGTTCATCTCCAAAACCCATCAATGAACGAATCGCTGTAGGTGCGGTGTAGAAAATATTAACGGAATGTCTTTTGATAATATCCCAAAAACGTCCAGCATCAGGATAAGTCGGGATGCCTTCAAAAAGAACGGATTTAGCCCCGTTTAAGAGCGGGCCATAAACTAAATAGGAGTGACCTGTAATCCAGCCAATGTCTGCTGTACAGAAGAAAACCTCACCAGGGTTGTATTGGAACACATTTGCAAAGGTATAGGCTGTGTAGACCATGTAGCCGCCACAAGTATGTACCACGCCTTTTGGCTTTCCTGTAGATCCTGAAGTATATAAAATAAACAAAGGATCTTCCGCGTTCATTGCTTCTGCAGGACAATCCGCTGCCGCTTCATTTTCTTCTTGTTCCCACCAAAGATCACGGCCACCGATCATCGATACAGGTGTTTTTGTGCGTGTTTTAACGATTACTTTTTCGACCGATGGACAAGTGACTAAGGCATCATCCACGGTTTCTTTCATCGGAATTGTTTTATTTCCACGAACGGCACCATCGGTAGTGATAACCACTTTGCATTCGGAATCATTAATTCTATCGGCAATAGATTGAGCGGAAAATCCACCGAAAACCACGGAATGTATGGCTCCAATGCGAGCACAAGCTAAAACCGCAATGGCTAATTCAGGAATCATTGGCATGTATATGCAGACACGGTCACCCTTTTTAACTCCTTGATTTTTTAACACATTACCGAATTTACATACACGGGCATGTAATTCGCGGTAAGTTAAGGTGATGGCCTCGTCGCCTGGTTCATTTGGTTCGTAAATGATGGCAGCTTGATCCGGAATCGTTTTTAAATGACGATCTAGGGCATTGGCGGTAATATTCATTTGGCCATCTTCAAACCATTTGACCGAATAATCATTAAAATTCCAATCGAGTACTTTCGTAAAAGGTTTAATCCAGTCGAATTGGTTCGCTATACCAGCCCAGAATTTTTCTGGCGTCTTTACGCTTTCTTCGTAGGCCTCATGGTATTGTTGAAGGGAGGTAATTCTCATAACAGTATAGATTAGTTTTAGCTTTGTAGGTTTAATTCATGGACTTTTTTCAATAAATCTCTATTGGAAAAAGGTTTTGGTACGTATAAATCGGCTCCTGCCTGGTAGCCTCTTTCAATGTCTGAATCTGCGATTTTGGCAGAAATAAAAATGATTTTAGGAAGGTAAGTAGGAGATAGGGCTTTTGCTTGCGAGCATACACCATAACCATCAATTTTAGGCATCATGATGTCCAAAATGATCACTTCTGGCAATTCTTTTTCGATTAGTTGGATGGCTTCCTCTCCATCTCGTGCTACATACACTTGATGTCCTTCCTTTCGCATTAGAAAGTCCAAAGACATTAAGATAGCTGGTTCATCGTCTGCAATTAGTATTCTCATAGTAGGCGGTTTTATTCGATAGGTAATTTAATCAAAAATAGGGCTCCTTGTCCTAAAGAACTCTGAACATGTATACTTCCTTGTAGGTGTTCCACAATTTTTTTCGAAATGGATAGCCCTAAACCAGAGCTTTCAATTTTGCGATTAGGGTTATCTACCTGTTTGAACTTTTCAAATATTTGGTCATGGAATTTAGGGTCAATTCCGATGCCATTGTCTTCAATTTCCACACAAATATGTGTAGCTGATTCTTTTAAACGAACAGTGATTTTTCCAATTCCTGGTTCCACATTTTTGATGGCATTGGAAATGAGATTGATAAGCACTTGAACGAGTTTTTCTAAATCACCAATTACTTTTCGTTGGGTTCTTTTTTGACTTAGATCAATAAGTAAGCTTACTTGATTTTGTTTAGCAATGGCTATGAAATTTTGGGCCGCTTTTTCAATGACCTCCTCTAAAAGGATGGCTTCTAGTTTGAATTTCTGTTTCCCCGCGTCTAATTTTTCTAAGTCCAATACCTGGTTAACCAATCGGCTTAAGCGATCTGATTCTTGAATAATGGTCTCTAGGAATTTTTTACGATCCTCTGGATCAATATCCTCATGGTCCACCATGATCTCAGAAAGAGATCGAATGGAGGTGATAGGGGAGCGAATTTCATGGGTTACCGTCGTTAGGAACTCATTTTTTTGTGCATCTAATTTGCGTAGATTCAAATTGCTCTGTTGCAAATCCCTTGATTTTTGTACTAAATCCACTACTTCTGAAACGCCGATACGCTCTTCTTTTGCAATGGCAGAAATAATGAGGCGAGCGGAAGTGGAACCGACGAACCCTGCTAGCATTTTCTCTGTATTGTTCACCAATCGAGGGTCAGCATAAGTCTCTTGCAAAGAGATTTGATGTAAGGCAGCAAACTGTTTTAAGTTGGTTTCTGCTTTCAGCTTACCCATAAATCCAGCTAAAGCGTTTTTCAAATCCTTCAATTTTGCTTTCCCTTTCCACAAAGTCGTATCTTCTAAGCTTTGGGTATATTCAAATACGTTGACAAAAAGGTAAGCTTGATTGGCTTCTTTGGCAGACTGCTTCGTTAAAATAGAGACACTAATAAAGGCGAATGTATTTAGACTTAAAGACCAATAACCCGCATTATTGATGGGATTAAATCCAGGAATTCGAAAATTATCTACAGAAATCCCAAGGCTAGGCAGTAATAATAAGGCGCAACAGATCGAAAAGCCCACCAGGATGCCAGAAAGAGCACCTAGGCGAGTTCCATTTTTCCAATAAAGACCTAGAATAGTAGCGGGTGCAAATTGAGCTACAATCAAGAAAGAGGTCATTCCTATGGACACCAGATTAACGAAATTCTCATTAATTCGGTAATGTGCATAGGCCATCCCCATAATGACAACGATAAATAATCGCCTTAAGTTATGTATAATGGACCCGAGTTTTTCTTGATTTCTTTCGACAAAAGCTTTGCGTTGTAATAGCAGCGGCATAAATAAGTTGTTACTGATCATGGAACTGATGGCTATAGTTTCCATAATGACCATGCCAGTCGCCGCGGAGAAGCCCCCAATATAAACAATGACAGCAAGTGTAGTAGATGAAAAATGTAAGGGTAATCCTAAAACGTATAAATCAGGATTTAATCCGGTACTATGTAAATAGGTGTATCCTGCGTAACCTAATGGAAGAACAAACAGGTTGATTAAAACCATGTAGAGTGGAAAAATCCATGAAGCTTGTTTGAGGTTTTCTTCTTCATTTATTTCAACGACTGCCACATGAAAAACACGGGGTAGAAATAGAAAGGACACACTACAGATAACTAATTGGATGAACCAATTGCCATAACCGCCTTGATTTTTTAGCGAGATAGGAGCAACAGAAGCTTGATCTACTATGCTCGACCAACCCTCCTGGAAATAATAAGTAAGGATGATACCTACCGCCAAGAAGGCAATTAATTTAATGATGGATTCGATGCCTATCGCAAAAATCATGCCTTCGTGTTTCTCTGATGAATTGAATTTACGTGGCCCTAAAACTAAGATGAAAAGAGTTAAGGAAATGAAAAGGAGGAAAAAACTTTGTGAGATCGCCTTTAATTGCAATCCGATATAGGGAATACCAGCAAAAACAGATATCAGGGTTATGATTTGACCTAAGCGGTTATCTTTTCCAAAACGAGTGGAAATAAAATCGGCAATATTCGTGATGTGGTGAATTTTTGCAATGCGAATCATTTTGCGCACAAATCCCCAAGCTAAAATCATCACTAAGGTGGGTCCTAAATACACGGTTAGGAAACTCATTCCACCTGTACTTACTTGACCTACAGACCCGTAAAAAGTCCAGGCCGAGCAATAAATGGCAAGAGATAAAGCATAAATAACTGGATTATTGATTAAACTTTTTGAGCGTACTTTTTTCTTATCAGCCCATGCAGCTAAAAAGAAAAGTATTCCCAAATAGGAGACCGATAAAAGGGCTATAATCCAGGTACTCATTTTTTGTTTTTATAATTCAGTATGATGCCCGTTAAAAGAATAGCGAGCAACCAAACAACCACACAATAGGCATAGAGTAGCGGAACTCCTCCCACACTTTTTGAATTGTCAAAAAGGCTGATGATCGGAAAGTTAATCAGTCCTAAAAAGAGGAAAGCCACTAAAACGAGGCGATTATTGCGCATACTAGATAAAACGGCTGCCCTCTATTGCTAGAAGGCAGGCCGTTTTTGTTTGTTGATTATACATTATCAAATTCTCCAGTCAGGGAATAATATCCGAAAACGGACATTCCAATGGAGATCAGCGGAGCTAACACAAAGGTGTAGATGATCGCTGGGACCAAATCATTTCCTCCTTTTTCAAAAAGCGGCACCGCTTGAAAATAGATGAGGTAGATTCCTGCAGATACGCCTAATGCGATCCAAATCAGTCCTAATAGTTTTTTAAGAGCATTCATAATTTTTCTTTTATAGGTTATTAGGCGTGTTTTTTATCGCCTTTGATGTAAATAATACCGATGATAACACAAACAGTCACTAGAGCGATTGGGTAATTTAAACCCTCTAAATAAGGTTTCGCATAGGTAGCTGCTTGTCCTGCTTCTTCCGCTGTTTTGTTTGCATCTTTCGCTGTGGTAACTAAGAAAGTCGCAATCGCTGGCATTAAACCACCGAAGATACCATTTCCAATGTGGTAAGGCAATGACATAGACGTATACCGAATTTTAGTCGGGAATAATTCGACTAAGAACGCCGCGATAGGACCATAGGCCATTGTTACAAAGGAAATAAGTAAGAATACCATACCGATAAGGGTCCATTTGTCAGAATCATTAATCGTGATGGTTTCTTTAACATCCGCTTTAGGGGCCTCAGCTGCCTTATCCGCAAGGATCACTTGTTTGCTTACTTTTTTATACGTTGCACCATCGGTATAAGCGCGTGTTGTGGTGATGGTTACTAATGAATCAACCGTTGACTTCGCATTTAAAGCACGTGTTTCTTCGATTTTCTCAGAACCAGCAACCACTTCCTTATTGTTTACATTCACTGTTTGGTACATCTTATCAAAAATAGGGCGATAAGCAAAAACAGCAATGGCCATACCCGCTAACATAATGCCTTTACGGCCGATTTTATCCGATAGAGCTCCAAAGAAAATAAACAAAGGAGTACCCAATAGTAAACCGATCACAAGAATGGTGTTCGTTTGGATATCATCTAAGTTACAGATCTTTAACAAGAACGTTTGTGCATAGAACTGACCTGTGTACCAAACTAAACCTTGACCCATCGTCGCCCCAAACAAGGCAAGTAAGACGAATTTCAAGTTTAATTTATTGCCAAAAGATTCTTTTAACGGATTCGTTGAAGTCGTTCCCTCTTTTTTAGCTTTCTCAAACATAGGTGACTCCTCCATATTACGGCGAATTAAGAAAGACAATCCTACCATAACGATGGAAAGTAAGAAAGGAATTCTCCAGCCATACTCATCAAAAGCTTCTTTGCTCATCGATGAACGAGTTAACATGATAACACCAAGTGAGATGACAAGTCCTACTGTCGCTGTTGTTTGGATCCAAGATGTGAAGAATCCACGACGCTCAGCTGGGCTGTGTTCAGCTACATAGGTGGCTGCACCCCCATACTCACCACCTAAGGCTAAACCTTGTAATAAACGAAGTGTCAATACTAAGAATGGTGCCCATCCACCAATGGTAGCATAGGATGGTACTAAACCAATCGCGAAAGTCGCGCCACCCATTAACATAAGCGTAACCATAAACGTGTACTTACGTCCGATTAAGTCGCCTAAACGACCAAATACTAAGGCCCCAAAGGGACGGACAACGAAACCAGCCGCGAAGGTGGCCAAGGTATTTAAGAAGGCAGCGGTCGGATTATCCGTTGGGAAAAACTTGGTGGATAATACCGTAGCTAAGCTACCGAAGATGTAAAAGTCGTACCACTCGATGAGTGTCCCGACAGATGAGGCACTAATAATGTAGGCCAGGCTTTGTTTTTTTTGTGACATAGTTTTTAAGTTAAGAATGGATAGTTTTTATAGGTAGTTGGCAAATTGAATGATAAATTCTCCTTTGTAATCGCTGATATTATCCTTGGTAGAATAAATCGGTCTTGAGGAGTATTGTAGGGTGATTTTAGAGTTGTGGCCATCGATGTAAAAATTAGATCCGATATCGAAATAGCTACCAGCCGCAGGTAAAGCATCTAATTGTTTCATCGTGTAAGCTACAAATGGTTGTACTCTTAATTTAGGTGCATCTGAGTTTTTAGGTAATAATAAACCAGCCTGCGTATACCAGATCGATCCAGTACCTACCAATGGGCGCGCATTTCCTGCACCAGCTAGGGCTTTAGTACCCGTGAAGCTAGGGTCAGCTGCTCCAGGATTCATAATTCCGGTATTACGAAGGTAATTAGGGCCAAAGTCATTCGAATACAGAACTGTATAGGCCGTAATCGCCATGTTTTTCTTTTTATCCCCAATTGGCATATCCAAGAAAGCATCGACTGCTAAGGAATTGATAGCATGTTTCGATTTTACCCCATTCAAAGAACTCATTGTTCCATCTGGCTGGTTATAAAATCCGGCTCCAATATTAAACACGCGCTTCGTGCCTACATAGGTGCCCACCGTATAAGGTAATAAATTCGATTCTTGATCCAGGAATTGGTACATCGCATAGCCGCCAGTTGATAGTTTTGAATCCCCATTATTGTCTACTGCGATCGCTTCTGTTGTACCATTAACCGGTGCGATGGAGGTTGCAAAAGGCTTGTTAATATTAACGCGGTAATCTAATTTACCCCATTTTCCTTTTGCGTATATTCCATATAAACGGGCAAATTGATCTGAATTCTCAATTAACGGCCAGTTAAATACGGGAGCGTCTACTGCTAAGAAGTTCAAGGTACTTGCGGAAGTCATTCGGGAGATGCCATTGAAGTAATGTAAACCAGCCCCGAAAGACATACTAAATTTCTTGTCCTTTGCTGGAAGAATAAGTGCATATTCGCTGTAAGCGTCGTGGAAGAACATTTGTGGTTTTTTGCCAGCTCCATAACCTCCTGTGCCTGCGCTTCCTGAACCTCCTCCTTGGATAAAGGATTGATTGTTTACCCCAAAATGAAGAACCACCATATAACGGGGAGATATTTGTGAGTATCCTAGCATACGGATTCGGCGAGCCCCTATATCAAACGTATTGCTTGATGGCGTGCCGTTTACGCTAGTTCCTGGATTGTTGTCAATGGATCTAGCCCAGATTTGATTCCAAAGGATGAAGCGCATATACTTCGAGCCTTTGTCGTTAAAGTTAATTTTCATCCCTGAGCCATAATCGAGAGAGCCTTGTCCTTTCATGCCCAAAGCTGTTAAAAGTAGTGCAAACAGAATAACAGAAGGTTTTTTCATCTAATATAAGTTTTTAAGGTTTTATTTGCATTTTTTGGTTGAGCAAATATTCGCTTAAAATCTTCTGTTCTCTAATTCTGCTATAGGCTTGCTAATTTTATATAGATTTTATTCTTGTCCATTGAATAACCATGAATTTATCCCCTAATTCCGTGATAATCATCCCTTTGTTACTAAGGTTTCCGGGGACGATGACGAACTCAGAGAGCTCTTTGTGGTTTAGTATACGGTAGGTAGGCGTATAGAACTCTTGCTTAGGTATTTTGATCCGGTATTTTTTAACCCAGTTCATCACAGAAACGTGGCTAATGCCTAATAATCGTTCGATTTCTCGGTAGCTAACTCCTTCGATGTAAAGCTGTAAAGCCTTAATCACGTAATAGCTGTCGATACTTTTACCCATTTTGGCGACTGTAAAGTTGTAGCCACAGGATTTACACTTAAATCGTTGTTTTTCGTTAATGATGCCGTTTTTTGCGATTTCATACGACGAACATTGAGGACAAGGGGTTGAGTTTGCCATAGGTACCTATATTATTTTAGCAAAGCTATAGAAATTTACCAAAAATGGTAATTTTGTGAGAAAATATTTAATTTTGTTTATTCAATCTGCTGAAAAATGAAACAATTCAACGAAACACAACGCTTTACCCAATGGTGGTTATGGCTGATCTTGATAGGTTCCTGGGTACTTTTGATGTCTGCCTTAGCAACTGAACCGCCACAAACCACGATCTCTTTTATTATCTCTTTCGGCTTAGGAATGTTGTTGCCCCTGTTTTTTTGGCAAATGAAATTAACCACTAGAATTACTGAAGAAGGCATTTATGTGCGTTTTTCTCCGTTCCACTTCAAGGAGAAGTTTTATCCTTGGGAATCCATCTCAGCTAGCTTTGTCAGAACCTACAGTCCATTGATGGAATATGGTGGCTGGGGGATTAAATACAGTTTTAAGGGAAATGGTCTCGTATATAATACGGCCGGAAACGTAGGTCTCCAATTGAATTTTAAAGAGGGAGATCCTATCTTAATTGGTACCCAGAAAGGGGAGGAGATCAAGTCCGTATTAGCCGAATTAGGACGTTTAACCGAATCTGTGAAATAAAAGGCGTACCTTTGCGCTGCATTATGAGGATGTTTGTTATTATTTCATTGCTCATAACACATCTTTATACATTTTTATGTCATTCGAATCATTGCACCTCATTGAGCCCATTTTAAAGGCGCTCAAAGAAGAGGGTTATAGTAATCCTACCCCCATTCAAGCTCAATCTATCCCTATCGTTCTTCGTGGTACGGATTTATTAGGTTGTGCCCAAACAGGAACGGGTAAAACTGCAGCGTTTACGTTGCCCATCATTCAGCTGTTAGAAGAGAACAAAAGCTTCTCGAAAAATAAGAAAGTTCGTGCCCTAATTGTTACTCCTACTAGGGAGTTAGCGATTCAGATTGGCGAGAGTTTCCGTGC
>JBEBBJ010000020.1:0-27404 GCA_041158445.1 Bacteroidota bacterium | reverse complement strand
TTCCAGGGATTGATTTCCTTTTCCATCCGGTAAAAATACTATCTTTGTCCTAATGAAACAGCGGCTTGTCCTTCTTTCTTTCGTCTTATCAGTGGCCATCATGGCCGCTAAGTTTTATGTCTACTTTTTAAGTGGATCGACTACTTTGTTAACAGACGCGTTGGAATCCATCATAAATGTGGTTGCTGCTAGTTTTGCCTATTATTCGATTTATTTAGCCTCCCTTCCGAAGGATCTAAACCATCCGTATGGTCATGGAAAAATTGAATTCTTTGCCTCTGGATTAGAGGGAGTCCTTATTTTATTAGCATCTGCCTATATTTTCTTGCATGCCTCGCAACATTTGTATGCTTCGCCAGCTTTATCGAGTTTAGATCTAGGGATGGCGGTTTCCTTCATATCTGCGGCCATTAATGGATTATTAGGTTATTATTTAGTCCAAAAAGGACGTTCCAGCCATTCTCCCGCACTTATTGCGGATGGCAAGCATTTGCGTTTAGATGCCTATAACGGAATTTTAGTCGTTGTAGCGCTCGCGATTACGTATTTTACCAATTGGTTTTGGGTCGATTCAGTCGCTTCCTTTTTGTTTGCCGCATTTATGTGCTGGCAAGGAATTCACCTGATTCGTGAATCGGTGGCTGCTCTGATGGACGAGACGAATCCTGCTTTGTTTGAGAAAGTGACAAACTGGGTAGTGTCAAATAAAAAAGCCGAATGGATTGACTTACATAATCTCCGGGTTCAGCAATACGGTGGAGATTTGCATATTGACTGCCACTTAACGCTTCCTCGGTATTGGGATTTGAGTAGAACTCACGAGGAGATTCATGAATTCGAAGAGATGCTGGGTAAACTACAAGAAACCCACGTGGAGATTTTTGTCCACGCGGATCCTTGTTTAGATGAATGTTGTAATCACTGTACGATAGCAGATTGTGCGATTCGCAAGGCTGCTTTTTCGAAGAAAATAGAATGGAATAAAATGAATTTGGCCTTAAACCAAAAACATTTTAACGAAACTCTAGCTCGTTCTTAAAGAGCCAATTCCGCCATCTACTCCAATAATTTGTCCTGTTATCCAAGAATTCGCTGGATTCAATAAGAACGCAGCCAGATTAGCCACATCTTCTGATTGTCCCACACGTCCTAGTGGATGTCTTTTTCCGCCTGCCTCGATTTTCTCTGGAGAATTTAATAAAGCTCCAGCTAAAGGTGTTTGGGTTAATGAAGGTGCGATGGCGTTTACTCGAATTTTATTTGCTGCCAATTCTGCTGCTAAAGAACGTGTCAAACCTTCAATCGCTCCTTTTGAGCTCGCTATCGAAGCATGGAACCCCATACCCGTTTGAACAGCCACTGTACTGAATAGAACAATAGATGAAGTGGCAGATTGTTTCAATGCAGGTAAAAGTGCTTGAATCACACGAACCGCACCTAGCACATTGATTTGGAAATCTTTTTCAAAATCAGCTGACGTCAAGCGGTGGAAAGGTTTCAAATTAATGCTGCCTGGACAATAGGCAATTCCATCGATAGGTCCCGTTAATGAAGCAAACGCAGAATCATCCGATGCTAATGCATCCCAGCTATAATTCTCCACACCAGCGATGGATGAAGGATTTCTAGAAAAGTTGATTACTTCGTGTCCTGCGGCTAACAATGAAGACGCAATAGACTCACCAATTCCTTGGCTAGCGCCTACAATTACGTATTTTCCCATGATTAACCTTGGATAGATTGTAAGAATTCTCTTCTGGTATTGTCTTCTTGGAATTTACCTCCGTAGAAAGAGGTAATGGTCGAAGTCGCATCATCCTTTACCCCTCTAGAGGATACGCAAAGGTGTTTTGCATCAATGAAAACAGCCACGTGATCTGTTTTCAAAACGCGCTGCAAGTGTTTCGCAATCTGCATCGTTAAACGCTCTTGAACTTGAGGTCTTTTCGCGTAATATTGAACGATGCGGTTCAATTTCGATAAACCAATTACTTGGCCGGAAGAAATATAAGCGATGTGAGTTTTACCCACGATCGGCACAAAATGATGTTCGCAGTTCGAATAGAATGAAATATTCTTTTCAATTAACATCTCATTGTACCCGTATTTGTTCTCAAACAAGGCTATTTTAGGCTCATTTGCTGGGTTCAGGCCACTGAAAATCTCTTCAATGTACATCTTTGCTACGCGCTTGGGTGTACCGCGAAGAGAGTCATCCGTCAAGTCTAAACCTAAGGTTAACATGATCTCGCGAAAGTGAGATTCAATGATGGCTATTTTCTCTGAATCAGAAAGATCAAAAGCATCCTCCCTCATCGGTGTCTCGATTGAGGTGGCTACATGATTATCTCCAATTTCCTCGTCTGTTAACAAGAAATGGTCTGAATCAATTAGCAGGGAATTCAACGAAATTTCTTTCTGTTTCATACAATCTAATTTTTAAATCTAGTTTAGAAGGGAGTTTAGCCCTCAATTTATTGTAAATAACGATGACGATATTTTCTGCAGAAGGATTTAAATCAGCGAATTCTGGTACGTCTAGATTCAAATTCTTGTGATCAAACTTTTTGCATACTTCTGTCTGCGCTAAATCTGATAAAAACTTCGTATCGATTACATAACCCGTTTCGGGGTCAATTGTTCCGGTTACTTGGATAATTATTTCATAATTGTGTCCATGGTAGTTCGGATTGTTGCATAAACCGAAAATTTCTTTGTTTTTCTCTTCTGTCCAAAGTGGATTGTGCAAACGATGAGCAGCGTTGAAATGCTCTTTTCGGAATACGCTAACGCGTGGGGCTTCAGTCATTTTTTCTAAATTCTTATAAAATTAAAGTATTTTCCTTAAATTTCATCTTCAATAACCTATTGTTAACAAATGAAAAGAAGGAAGTTTATCTCTGATTCCTTGATGTATACCTCTGGTACCGCTTTATTTCCCACATTTCTGAAACAGATACCTGAAGAACAAAAAAAAGTACGTTTAGGTTTTATCGGCGTTGGATTAAGAGGCCAAAATCACCTAGAAATGGCCATGTATCGCCCAGATGTGGAGGTAGTTGCCATCTGTGATATCGATCCTAAAGCGATTGATATCGCTTTAAAGATGATTTCAGACAAAAGTCGCCCCGCTCCTGCCGTTTACGGAAAGACCGAAAAAGATTTCGAAAACCTGGCTAAACGTAACGATATAGATGGTGTGGTGATCGCTACCCCTTGGGAATGGCACGTGCCGATGGCCTTAGAAGTGATGAAGCAAGGCAAATATGCAGGTGTTGAAGTTTCTGCCACCGTTACCTTGAAGGAATCTTGGGATCTAGTGAATATGTATGAGAAAACAGGTTCACATTGCATGATTCTCGAGAATGTATGTTACCGCCGCGATGTCTTAGCCACCTTAAATATGGTGCGTCAGGGTATGTTTGGTACCTTGAATCACGTTCAATGTGGTTATCAGCACGATTTGCGCGAAGTGAAATTTAATGATGGAAAGCAAGCCTATGGCGGTGGAGTTGAATTTGGGGAGAAGGGTTTTTCAGAGGCCAAATGGCGTACCCAACATTCTGTCGATCGCAACGGTGATTTATATCCTACGCATGGTTTAGGGCCAGTTGCTGAAATGTTAAACATTAACAGAGGAAATCAATTCGCCTATTTAACGTCGATGGCTACACCTTCTTTGGGACTACATAATTACATTGTAGAAAAAGGTGGTGCAGATCATCCGAATGCGAAAGTGAATTTCAAATGTGGGGATATCGTTCAGACGATGATTAAATGTGTGAATGGTGAAACCATTCTGATTACGCATGACACGAATTCCCCACGTCCATATTCTCTAGGTTTCCGCGTGCAGGGAACGAAAGGATTGTGGATGGAAGATAATAAATCGATTTATTTAGAGGGAGTATCGCCTAAAGCTCATCGTTGGGAAGAGGCAAAGCCTTATTTAGAGAAATACGATCACCCTTTGTGGAAAGCACACGCAGCTGATGCAGAGAATGCAGGTCACGGTGGCATCGATTATTTCGTGCTAAGAGCCTTTATAGAGGCAATTAAGGCGAAAGTAGCCCCTCCTATTGATGTATATGATGCGGCCGCTTGGTCTGCGATTGCTCCCCTTTCGGAGGAATCGATTAAGAAGGGCTCCGCTCCTATTCAAATACCTGATTTCACCCGTGGAAAATGGAAAACAAATCAACCAATTTTTGCTTTAAACGATCAATACTAAACCTATGAACCAATCAAAAAACGTAAACGGACCTCTTTTAATTATCGGTATTCTCTTCTTTGTCTTTGGTTTTGTGACCTGGGTGAATTCAGTTTTGATAGCCTTTTTCAAGGATGCCTTTCATTTAAATAACTTCGACTCGCTCTTAGTCACCTTCGCTTTCTTTATCTCCTATTTCGTGATGGCGATTCCCTCTTCTTGGGTTTTGGCAAGAACTGGCTTTAAGAAAGGGATGTCTTTAGGTCTCCTAGCGATGGCTGTAGGAACTCTTTTGTTTATCCCAGCGGCCCAAATGGAAAATTATCCGATGTTCTTGTTCGGTTTATTCGTAATCGGAACAGGTTTAGCCCTATTACAAACCGCTTCTAATCCTTATGTTACGATTTTAGGACCAGCTGAATCTGCAGCCCAAAGAATCTCTGTCATGGGTATTTGCAATAAGGTGGCGGGTATTTTGAGTCAATTTATTTTCGGTGGCTTATTCCTATCAAGTGCGGTGGGAGGTTCTTCGAAATTAGCCATTGTGATTATGCCTTATGGCATCATGACGGCGGTTTTAGTGCTTTTAGCTGTTTGGGTATGGTTTTCGTCTCTTCCTGAAGTCGAGGCGGAAGAAACGGTAGAAGAGGCGGGTAATGCGAAGTCGAGTGTTTGGGCATACCCTAGTTTAGTTTTAGGCCTAGTGGCATTCTTCGTTTATGTGGGTGTGGAAGTGATTGCGGGTGATACCATTATTAATTATGGTGTATCACAAGGATTCAGTCAAGATGTTGCGAAGAGCTTTACTACCTATACTTTATACGGTATGTTAGCGGGTTATATCATTGGTATCTTCTTTATTCCTAAATACTTATCGCAACAAAAGGCCTTGAACTATTCGGCTATTTTAGGTGTATTATTTTCGATAGGCGCTATTACTTTCACGGGTTTTATGTCTGTGCTTTGTTTGGCCTTATTAGGATTAGCTAATGCCTTAATGTGGCCAGCCTTATGGCCCTTAGCAATTAATGGATTAGGTAAGTTTACCAAAATCGGATCAGCCTTAATTATCATGATGATCTCAGGTGGAGCTTTGATGCCTTTATTGTATGGTAAGATTGCGGACCAAATAGGCAACACACAGTCTGCTTATCTGATTTTGATCCCTTGCTATCTTTTTATCTATTATTACGCAACAATTGGTCATAAAAAGAGTTCTTGGAAGTAGAAATACCTATTTTTGTGTTTTAATTCAACTATGTCTATTCTTTCCTCGAACACGGATCCTTTAATTGCAAACGGTAATCGCTATGCAACTTCTTTATATGCCTATGAAAGAAGGAATACGATTCCAGTTCAAATTGGTGATCTGTTTTTAGGCTCTGATTTCCCAATTCGAATTCAATCGATGACGACGGTAGACACTATGGATACACAAGGATCTATCGAGCAATCCATCCGTATGATTGATGCGGGATGTGAATTAGTTCGTATTACAGCTCCTTCCGTCAAAGAGGCGCAGAATTTAGAGAATATTCGCAAAGGATTGCGCGAGCGCGGTTATACAACACCCCTTGTGGCAGATATTCACTTTACGCCGAATGCGGCTGAATTAGCGGCAAGAATCGTAGAAAAGGTGCGTATTAATCCAGGTAATTACGCCGATAAAAAACGATTTGAGACCATCGATTATACCGATGCTTCTTATGCATCCGAATTAGACCGTATCCGGGATAAGTTTTTACCCTTAGTCAAGATTTGCAAGGAATATGGGACGGCGATGCGTATTGGGACAAACCATGGTTCGCTTTCTGATCGTATTTTAAGCCGTTATGGTGATACACCTCACGGAATGGTGGAATCCGCTTTGGAATTCCTGCGTATTTGTGAGGATGAGAACTATTTCAATATTGTTCTTTCGATGAAATCATCGAACACGCAGGTGATGGTAGAAGCCTATCGTTTATTAAGTAAGAAGCTAAAGGATGGTGGATTTAAAGACTATCCAATGCACTTAGGTGTGACAGAAGCTGGTGAGGGTGAAGATGGTCGAATTAAATCGGCAGTTGGTATTGGTACTTTATTAGAGGATGGTCTAGGAGATACGATACGAGTTTCTTTGACGGAAGATCCTGAATTCGAGATTCCGGTGGCACAAGATTTAGTGCGTCGATATGACAGCCGGGCATCATCTCAAGATCCCATACAGGCTTTTGCAGGTCAATCGGAGGCTTTTGACTCCCCTATTCATCCTTTTGCTCATACACGCAGAAAGACTACCGAGATTTTTTCGATCGGAGGACATCAAGTACCGCGGGTAATTGCAGATTTTTCTACACGTGCCTCGATATCGATTGCAGATTTAAAATCTATTGGTCACTTCTATTTGCCAGAGCCAGATAAATGGGCGATGAATGATTTAGGAGCTGATTTTATCTATACGGGTAAGGCTTCGCTTGACTTTATGCTACCTAACGGTTTACGTCAAATACAAGATGCCTCCGTTTGTACTCCGTCTGATTTCGTTTATCCCTTATTTACTTATACAGAATACCAATCCGCATCGACTAAGCATCCGGTGTTGAATTTTGTTTCGGTGGATGCGGCAGAATTGTGTTCAGGGAATGATTCATTCGATCCGACTTGTGTGATTGTTTTGAAATCATCGAATGCGCATCAGATGCCTGCTATTCGAAGAGGTTTCTTTCATTTGATGCAGAATGAGATCACAAATCCGGTGATCATTCATTTGAATTATGGGTCGATTTCGGATGATCAATTCCAATTGTTTGCTCCTACCGATGGTGGAGCCTTATTTATTGATGGATTAGGGGATGGATTACTTTTAAGCTTGAACCATTCGAAGAATAAAGAGGCTTTATGTAATACGACGAATTTTGGGACGCTTCAGGCGAGTCGAATGCGTATTTCCAAAACAGAATACATTTCCTGTCCTTCTTGTGGACGGACTTTGTTTGATTTACAAGAGACGACGGCCATGATTCGCCAAAAAACGGATCACCTAAAAGGGGTTAAAATCGGTATTATGGGCTGTATTGTAAATGGTCCAGGTGAAATGGCGGATGCCGATTATGGCTATGTGGGTATCGGAAAAGATAAGATTGCCTTGTACAAAGGGCAAGAGGTCGTTAAAAAATCCGTACCAGCAGATTCAGCGGTGGATGAATTAATTCAATTGATTAAAGAACATGGAGACTGGCGTGAGCCGTCTGTAAACGAATAGAAAATGAGCAGATTAAGAGAGCAATTCAAAGTAGGCGAAGTATTCACGTATTTTATTCGTGTTTTTCAAAAACCTAAGCCAGGGGCACCCGCTAATTTCAACATCCGTGCGATGCATACGATTAATAAGATTTCAATCTTAATGTTTATCGTTTGTTTGATCGTGATGACGTACCGCGCCTTTATACGCTAATTATTTAGTCCCGTACAGACACCAATTCTTTGCTTTCTTCAAAGCAGACGCATCTTTCGTCTTTCCTTTGACATAATCACACAGGAATTGATTTTCCTTAGGCCCTAGCGCACTCGGCATGGAGTTGATTAATTCGTCAATCACCTTCATAGCTTGTGTGGCTTTACGCTGTTTGAACAACATATCAGATTCCACCATCCAAGTTCTCCGAACAATACTCGAGCGATCGAGCCCCGTACGCGCCATTTGAGATTTTAATTTCATCAATCCTGCTTCACCTAAACGAGTTGAACGAGAGCTTGTTAACGTGATTTGGAAGATATTCTCATAGATCATTCGTACGGTTGAAGGATCATATATGGAATTATAGTAGTTTAAATTCCGAATGAAATAATCAAATAAACGATTATCTGGGCTCATTAAGGCCACCTGCATTAAATTGAAGGTAGATTGTGAACTATATTGGGTTGGCTTTAGTAAAGCGATATACGCATTCATTGCTTGTATATTTGCCAATGTATCCCCCGTAATTCTAGCATACTCCGCATAATTCACGAGCATTCCCGGATTCTTTTCTCCCGCAGCTAGTCGCTTCGGAAATTGCGCAGCTTGCTCGGCTGGATTAGCGGCTTTCGTAGCTATGGCATTCACCATAGTTACCGTATTCTCTTTTTCTCCAAAGATTCTCGCCTGAACGATTTTCATTGATTTAGGTTCAAAGAAAACGAATGTGGGTGTTGCATTAACAATGATACCAGCTTGCTTTAAAGCCAACTGATTTGCTGGATTACGAATATCTAATTGGTAATTTACAAAGTTCTTATTGTACACCCCACCTACCGCTGCTTGCGTGAATACCCCTTTGAAGGAATTGCAAATGTGGCAATCCGGCGCATAAATTTCCATGAAAAGCAATTTGTTTTGCTTGATGGCTTCAGCACGGGCTTCCTGCAAAGAATTAACTTGTAGGAAATTAATTCCTTGAGCTGGGCTCAAAAAGGGCAATAGCAGCGTAATTAGGATGTATTTCATTAGTTGTTTCCTTTTTCTGCAGCGACGATTTCCTTCTGCAAATGAGAGGATAAGGTGCGGCAAACGGCTTCTAATTCTTGAGCAAAGAAGTTATCTCCTGTGGCTTGCAATGACGCATCAGCGACAGTACCCACTACCTCGATGAAAAAGCGCTTCATATCTAACACTTCCATGTCTTTTGTCCAAAGAGGCAATGTCAAAGTTCCTTTGTGGTAAGGATCCCAAGTAGCTACTAAAATAGCCTTTGTTTCTTCGATGCCTTCGTTCGGATTATCTGTGGCTGACCAAGAGATTTGCTCGGGGATGTTTTGGTCGTCTAATTGTATCTTAAAATTGATTTCAGAATGTTTCATGGATGTAAAATTAATCGTATTTTCGTATAAATTAAGGAAATTAATGGTCAGGGCTGAAATTATTACCATTGGAGATGAGATTCTGTACGGGCAGATTCTAGATACGAATACCCAATGGATTAGTCTAGAATTAGATAAGCTTGGGATCAAAACCGTTCGTAAGTCTTCCGTAGGTGATCAAAAATTAGAAATTCTTCAAATCTTGAATGAAGCCGCACAGCGCGCTGATGTCGTTTTTATTACCGGAGGATTGGGTCCCACGAAAGATGATTTAACCAAAAAGATTCTAGCAGAATACTTCGACTGTGAATTAGAAATGCATCCAGTTGCCTTGCAAGATGTGACTGAATTCTTCGCTAAACGCGGCCGTGAATTATCCGATATCAACCGAGATCAGGCTCTATTACCTACAAAAGCCGAATTTGTCCGCAACGCACAGGGAACTGCACCCGGTATGTGGTTTAATGAAAAAGGAGTGATTTGGGTTTCAATGCCTGGTGTTCCCTATGAGATGAAGAACATCATGGAGAAAGAGGTGCTACCCCGTTTAGTCACTCATTTTAAAACGCCTGTTATTTTTCATAAAGTGATCAAGACTGTGGGAATCGGTGAATCCTATCTTTCTGAATTGATAGAAAGCTGGGAATTGCAATTGCCTGCACACATTAAGTTAGCCTATTTACCTTCCATAGGGATAGTTAAATTGCGTTTAACGGCCGTGGGTGAAGATTTAGCTTTGTTGAAGTCGGAGGTGGATGCAGAGTTAGCCAAAGTCAATCCATTGATTCAATCCTATATTTATGGATATGAAAAAGACGAATTAGCCGAGGTTGTAGGACGATTATTAGTGGATCGAAAAGCTACGTTAGCCGTTGCAGAGAGTTGTACGGGAGGACATTTAGCCCATCAATTCACGCAAAATCCAGGAAGTTCCGCCTATTTCATTGGAGGAATTTTGTCATATGCGAATCAGGTGAAGATAGATCAATTGGGTGTTTCGGCTTCCCTTTTAGAAAAAAATGGGGCCGTTTCAGAGGAATGCATTCAGGCCATGGCTATCGGAGTTCAAAAAAGATTGGGAACGACTTATGCTTTAGCTACTTCTGGTATTGCGGGTCCAGATGGAGGAACGGAGGAGAAGCCTGTAGGGACTGTTTGGATTGCCTTAGCGCACGAAAATGGCGTGATAACAAGAAAATTAACTTTAGGAGGAACAAGAATGCAAAATATTTATTTAAGCTCTCTAGCTTGTGTAAATTTGCTGCGTAGATATTTATTAAACGATTTAACCTAGTCCTATGGCCGTTACAGAGGTGATTATGCCCAAAATGGGAGAAAGTATCATGGAGGCAACTGTTTTAAATTGGTTAAAACAGCCCGGTGATTACGTGGAAGCGGATGAGTTTATTTTAGAGGTGGCTACCGATAAAATTGATACAGAAGTTCCATCGCCGGTGGCAGGTTATTTACAAAAGATATTAGTTCCCGTTGGATCTGTTGCGACGATTGGAAAGGCCATTTGTGTCATTGATGCGGTAGAGAATGGATCTGCATCTACAGAGGAGTCTTATTCTTTAGATGAATCGATCAGTTCTTTAATTGATTTAAGCCTAACTCCTACTGAATTAAGCACGGATAAGTCGACGAATCCCTGGATTAGTCCTCTGATTAAGCAGATTTGTCAGTCTGAACATGTTTCCCAAAGAGAATTAAGCCAGATACCTGGTTCTGGACTCGATGGTCGCATCACAAAGAAAGATGTATTGAACTACATCGCGGTGCGGAATGCAAAAAGAACCATATCTTCAGGTACCTTGAGCCAAGGTGCAGGTATGCGTCTTCCAGGTGATGAGGTAATCGAAATGGATCGCATGCGCAAGATGATTTCGGAGCGTATGCTCGATTCTAAGCGCGTAGCACCTCACGTTACGTCTTTTTTAGAGGCAGATGTGACGAATTTAGTGACTTGGCGTTCTAAAGTAAAGCAGGAATTCCAAGACAAATACAAGGAAGCCTTAACATTCACTCCACTCCTATTTAAAGCGACTGCTGATGCTTTGAAAGACTTTCCTGGAATGCTTATCTCCGTGGAAGGCAACTACATCGTTCAGCATGCGCAAATAAACATTGGAATGGCAGTTGCATTGCCTAATGGCAATTTAATTGTTCCAGTGATCCACGAAGTAGATAAGTTATCTTTAGAAGAATTAACTCAGAAAGTTAACGATCTATCTACTAGAGCACGTGCCAATAAATTAAAGCCCGCTGACTTAGAGGGCGGAACTTTCACGATCTCCAATATTGGAGGTTTTGGTAATTTGATGGGCACACCCATTATCGTGCAACCTCAAGTAGGTATATTAGCCTTCGGTGTGATAGAAAAGAAACCAGCTGTCATCACAAATGACAAAGGCGAAGACGTTATCGCTATTCGCCAAAAGATGTTTATTTCCCACTCTTATGATCACCGAGTGGTAGATGGTTCACTGGGTGGTGGATTTGTTAAGCGTGTGTCAGATTATTTAGAAAAGTTTAGTTTAGAAACTCAGATATAAAAAAAGAGCCTCATTCGAGGCTCTTTTCATTTCGGATCATGGTGTCTTAAAACTTCGCATCTTCCGGTTTCACATTCGGACGGATGATCTTTAACCAAGTTAATAGTTTAATCATCGGATAAGTTGGGTCAAATTCAAACCATTTTGTGGCAAAATTAATGCGATTTGGTAGTTTGTGGTGATTGTTTTGGAACAACTCGCCCATCATCACTACGTCAAAGATTAAGGAGTTCTTCGAGTGATCATGGTTGTCATAGTTTTGGTAACCATATTTATGACCTGACCAGTTAACAATCGCTCCGTGCACTGGTCCCATTAAGAAATGCACAGGTAATAGGAAGAAAAATGCCCAGTGCATATCGAAATACATGAATCCAACGATGTACAGAGAAGAATAAGCAACTCCCCAACCAATACGTGAAATCCAAGAATCACCGATTTTTTCAATCGTTTTAGATACGGGATAGTCATGCTCAAAGCGCTCTTCTACCGTTTGTTTTCTATTCAATACCGCATTGTAGATGTCTTTTGTCTTCCACATCATCGTAAATACGTTGCTCGAGAACATCGGTGAGTGTGGATCTTTCTTTGTATCAGAGAACGCGTGGTGCATTCTATGTAAAATAGCATAGGCTCTTGGGCTTAAGAAAGAAGAACCTTGCGATAAATAGGTCAAGAAATAGAAGAATTTTTCCCAAAACTTGCTCATCAAAAACATCTTGTGAGCAGAGTAACGGTGAAGGAAAAAGGTTTGGCTAAACAAAGAAACATACCAGTGTATGAAGAAAGCCGGAAGTACTAATTGCATAATAGAAGGAGTAATTTTAATGTTTTAACAAAAGTACGAAGCAAAAGTTTCTAATTTAACCTGAAATCACATTAAATAACTGATTTTAGTCAATATTTAGGAGGTGAAGCCCGTGACAAACGGCTATTCCTGCCGTCTCCGTACGTAAAATGGATTTTCCCAGACTAAATGGTTTCCATTGATTATTTTTCAATGTGGCAGATTCTTCCGATGTAAAATCTCCTTCGGGACCTACTAGTACGTGGTATTCCTTCCCCTTTAAGGCAGTTTTTGATAATACGGCCACGGGTGGATTCGAAATGAAGGCAAACAACTTCTCCTCACCTTCTTTGGCAGAAATTTCTTTAAACGTGTGTAATCCGGTGATTTCAGGTAAATACAGATTCTTCGATTGCTTTAAGGCTGAAATCGCAGTTTTCTCTAAACGCTGAAGTTTAATCTCTTTCCTTTCTGAGTTTTTCGAAGCAAAGAAATGAATTCCATGTATCCCAAATTCCCCGCATTTCTCTACCATCCATTCCATACGCTCCATTTGTTTCGTAGGGGCAACATATAAATGAATCGTATAGGAAGGCTTTGGTTCAGATTCGATTAATTCCAATGCTCCGAATGACACCTTTTTGCCTTCGATGGAAGAAATTTTAGTGGAATACTTTGAACCTCGACCGTCCAATAGGTGAATGACCTCTCCTACTTTTAATCGCAATACCCGTATAGCATGAAAGGATTCCTCTTCAGATAGATAAGAGGAATCCTTTGCATTAGGAGCATAAAAAACAGCTATACTCATCTTTATTCTTCGTCGTCCTCGTCCTCATCATCTGAGTTAAAGGTATACAGCGATGGATCTAGGCTTAATGTATTGCCATTGAAGTCTGCCACAAATTGTGATAACATGTCGTCATCTAAGGCAGGCACATATAAAGCGGCCTCAATACTAACACCATAATCGAATTCAGGATCGATTTCAATGTATTCCGCTACTTTGATTTCTTCGTTCTCTTCTAAGTCCTCAATCACCTCTAGAATTAACATTTCAACCTCCTCGTCTAATTCTTCATTAGGCTCGTAGTTCTCATCGCGATTTTCCAAAGGAACATATAAAGGATACTGCTGAATGATTTCGCGTTCAGCAGCTTCGTACAATAAGCTTGAATAATGCAATTGAAGTGTACAAACGATGGCATCGTAAATCGCTTCTTGCTTCTCATATTGACCCACAAATTGAATGTGGACCATTTCTCTTTCATTTCCAGAGGGTAAATCTTCGTCTAAAATGTAGACAAATGAGCGATTCTCTGCTTCACATTGCTTTTTTAGGCTGGCAATTTCAGCAGGATCAAACCCTGGATTCGTGGTTTTTGACATGTTTTGTTTATTTGATTAACAGTAATTCACGGTATTTTGGTAATGGCCATTCATCATCGTCGATGATTAATTCAAGTTTATCGACGCTATAGCGAATTTCTTCGAAGTAATTTTTCACTTTCGTGCTGTATAAAACAGCTCTTTCTTCTAAGTCTTCGATGTTATTTGCTTCCTTACGAGCCTCTGTCATTCCATTCTGTAAACGAACAATAGACGAAGTATATTCTGAGATTTTCTTAATCATCTCGATCGTAGGTGCATAATATTGAGGGTCGATTCCGATTTCTTTTTGGCCCTTCACATTCTCCACTAATTGCGTTTGGTACTTCAATGATGTAGAAACGATGTGGTTGATCGCCATATCTCCTATGACACGTGACTCGATTTGAATCTTTTTCACGTAGTTTTCTAATTCGATTTCGTGGCGCGCGTGCATCTCTTCTTTCGAGTAAATACCGTGCTTTGTGAATAATTCAATCGATTCTGGGCGAGCATATACTGCTAAAGCTTCTGGCGTAGTCTTTAAATTAGATAATCCACGACGTGCCGCTTCTTCCACCCACTCATCCGAATAACCGTTTCCTTCAAAACGAATGTTTTTCGACTCTTTCACGTAGCGCTTCAACACTTCCATGATAGCTAACTCCTTCTTCACTCCTTTTTCCAACACCCCTTCCACCTCTTTGCGGAATTTGATCAATTGGTCTGCTACGATCGTATTTAAAACGGTCATCGGTGCTGCCGAATTAGCCGAGGATCCTACGGCACGGAATTCGAATTTATTACCTGTAAAGGCAAAAGGAGACGTTCTATTCCGATCGGTATTATCTAAAATCAACGAAGGAATCTTGTTGATACCTAATTTAAGGTACACATTATCCCCTTTTTCTAATTGGATTTCATCTAAGCCGTCCATGTTTTCCATGTCGTCCAAAACTTGGCTCATCGTACTTCCCAAGAAGGCAGATACAATCGCTGGAGGCGCTTCATTTGCTCCCAAACGATGTTCATTTCCAGCAGACGCGATCGATGCGCGTAATAAATCAGCGCGATCATGAACTGCTTTCAAGGTATTCACAAAGAAGGTTAAGAAACGTAGGTTCTCCTTCGGTTTAGAAGACGGTGCTAATAAATTAATGCCAGTATCTGTAGCTAATGCCCAGTTATTGTGTTTACCTGAACCATTAATGCCGGCGAATGGCTTCTCGTGGAAAAGGACTTTTAATTTGTGTTTCGATGCTACTTTGGACATTAAATCCATTAATAAGGCATTGTGATCACAGGCTAAGTTCGCTTCCTCAAAAGTAGGCGCCACCTCAAATTGTGCTGGAGCCACCTCATTGTGACGTGTTCTAACCGGCATACCTAATTTAAGCGCTTCGATTTCGAAGTCTACCATGAAGGCATTCACGCGGTTTGGAATAGATCCAAAATAGTGATCTTCTAATTGTTGTCCTTTCGCTGGGGCGTGACCGAAAACGGTACGACCCGCCATTACTAAATCAGGACGTGCATTAAATAAAGCTTCGTCTACGACGAAATATTCTTGTTCTGCACCTAAAGTAGGAATGACTTTGCTCACATCGCGGTTAAAGAATTCTTTAATCACGGCAGTAGCCGCTTTATCCACTAATTCGATGGATTTCAATAAAGGCGTTTTATAATCTAGCGCTTCTCCTGTGTAGGAAACGAATACGGACGGAATACATAAAGTGGCTGTTCCTGCCGCATTTTCCATAATAAAGGCCGGTGAAGATGGATCCCAACCGCATCTGGTTCCTGTTGAACTAAGGCAGATCCTTTGAATTTCTCAACGGCTTTTCCGTTACTTAAATCAATGTCAAAGAAAGAATCGTGTTTCTCTGCGGTAGTTCCTGTTAAGGGTTGAAACCAGTGTGTATAGTGGGTTGCTCCTTTTGAGATAGCCCATGATTTCATCGCTGCTGCCACTTCGTCTGCTGCATCGCGGTCTATTCTAGAACCGGTTTGAATCGCAGTATTAATCTTTAAATAGGCTTCAGGAGACAAAAGAGACCGCATTACTTCATCATTGAAGGTCATGCTGCCATAATAATCCGAAACTTTCTCAGTAGGAAGTTTCACTGGTGTTCCAGTGCGAGATTGAGCTAATTCTAAGGCTTTAAAACGAGTGATTGCCATTCTTTTGTTGATTTAATTTCTTAAGTAAAAGTAAGGAATTGTGCCGGGATAAAAAATGGGGAAAAAGGAAATTTACGATTCAATTTTTCGATTTTAATTTGGATTTTTTGGATTTTCCCAAATAACCCGATTGTTTTTGCAGGTTTTTTTGGCTTAAACTATTGTTTTTCCTAAAAAGAGGTTTATTTTTGCTATACGAATTCCTAAAAAAGTATTTTTGTTTCAAAATCAAGTATAAAAATCATGGCTAAATCAAAATTAGAGTACATTTGGTTAGATGGCTACAAGCCAACACAAAGTTTACGTTCTAAGACTAAAATTGAGAACAATTTTAGCGGCAAATTAGAAGACCTTGATATGTGGTCTTTCGATGGTTCATCTACTCAGCAGGCTGAAGGTGGTTCTTCTGACTGTTTATTGAAGCCAGTTTATGTTTGCCCAGATCCAGCACGTCGTGATGGCTATTTAGTAATGTGTGAAGTGTTGAACGCTGATGGTACTCCTCACGAGACTAACGGTCGTGCAACAATTGACGATGATGATAATGATTTCTGGTTCGGTTTTGAGCAAGAGTATTTCCTTTGGGATCCAGAAACAAACAAGCCTTTAGGTTTCCCAGCAAATGGATACCCAGCACCTCAAGGACCATACTACTGTTCAGTAGGCGCGAACAATGCGTTTGGTCGTGAGATTATTGAAGAGCACATGGATTTGTGTATCGACGCAGGTTTGAACATCGAAGGTATCAATGCGGAAGTAGCTGCAGGTCAGTGGGAATTCCAAATGTTTGCTAAGGGTGCGAAACAAGCAGGTGATGAAATCTGGTTAGGTCGTTATATCTTAGAACGTTTAGGTGAGAAATACGGTGTAGCAGTAAACTGGCACTGTAAACCACTAGGTGAACTTGACTGGAATGGTTCAGGTATGCACGCTAACTTCTCTAATACGGCTCTACGTACAGCTGGTAACAAAGAAGTTTATGATAAAATTTGTCAATCATTCGCTCCGTTCGTGAAAGAACACATCGAAGTGTATGGTGCAGATAACCACATGCGTTTAACAGGCAAGCACGAAACGGCTTCGATTCACGATTTCTCTTACGGAATTTCTGATCGTGGTGCATCGATTCGTATCCCTATCGCAGCGGTAGAAAAAGGATGGAAAGGTTGGTTAGAAGACCGTCGTCCGAACTCAGCGGCAGATCCATATAAAGTGGCTGCTCGTATTATCAAGACGGTTAAAACAGCCAAATTATAATACATTTATTAAGCATTTATATACTTTTATAGACAAGATGGCGGGTTTTCCCGCCATTTTTGTTTTACCTTTGCAACCTGATTTCAGGTATGAAAAAAGTCGCTTTTTACACGTTAGGATGCAAGTTAAATTTTGCAGAATCTAGTTCGATCGCTCGGTCACTCGAGCCGATGGGATTTGCTCGCGCAGAATTTCAGGATAATCCAGATTTATTCGTGATTAATACCTGTAGCGTCACCGAACAGGCAGATAAAAAGTGTAAGAAAGTGGTTCGGGAGGCGAAGAAAGTCAATCCTGCATCCACTGTTGTTATTATAGGTTGTTATGCTCAGTTAAAGCCGGAGGAAATTTCGGCCATTCCAGGTGTTGATTTAGTTTTAGGTGCGAACGAAAAGTTCCAATTGCCAGAGCTGCTTCCCCCCTATTTAAATCGCGTGTCATCGGATTTGCCTAAGTTGATCGCTTCGGAAATTCGCTACGATTTGGATTACCACGCCTCCTACTCTGTGAATGATCGCACGCGTACCTTCTTGAAAGTGCAAGATGGCTGTGATTATCCTTGCTCTTATTGCACGATCCCGCTAGCGCGTGGTCAGTCTCGTTCGGATACCGTAGAGAAAGTATTAGGTTTAATTGAGGAAATTTCTGCCAAAGGTGTAAAGGAAATTGTCCTTACCGGAGTGAATATCGGTGATTTTGGTATTCAAAATGGGAAAAGAGTGGTGACCTTCTTTCAATTAGTTCA
The DNA here is from genome assembly GCA_041158445.1 of Bacteroidota bacterium. Lineage (GTDB taxonomy): Bacteria > Bacteroidota > Bacteroidia > Cytophagales > Spirosomataceae > Aquirufa. The sequence goes on along the minus strand of JBEBBJ010000020.1, from coordinate 9,480 downwards.
AGCGATTGAAGAAAAGTCTTCTATTCAACGTTTCCGTATTTCCTCTATCGAGCCTAATTTATTGACTTCGGAGATGATCATCTTTTTAGGTGCGTCGAAGAAGTTTGTTCCGCATTTTCATATACCGCTTCAATCTGGATCTAATTCGGTATTGCGTTTGATGAAACGTCGGTATCAACGTGAATTATATGTGGATCGAGTTTCTTCCATCAAAGAAGTGATGCCTAATGCTTGTATTGGTGTCGATGTAATCGTAGGTCATCCAGGAGAAACGCCTGAATTGTTTTTAGAGACTTATGAGTTTTTGAACTCGCTGGATATTTCGTATTTACACGTTTTCCCTTATTCAGAGCGTCCAAATACCTATGCGGTAGATATTAAGCCGAAAGTAGATGGTATGCAAAAAGCGGAGCGTTCTAAAATGTTACATATTCTGTCTGATAAAAAACGCCGCGCCTTTTATGAGTCTCAAGCTGGATTAAAAGGTCAGGTTTTATTTGAAGAATCAGCTGTGCCGGGAACGATGGAAGGTTTCTCGGAGAATTATGTACGCGTGGTGGTTCCTTTTGATCCTTTGCAGATTAATACCATTCAAGAAGTGAGGTACAAGGCTGTGAATGAGAATGGTGAAATGAGTGGCGTGGTTTTAGAGTAGAGATTATAGATTAGAGATTATAGATGGGGCGCGAGCCCCTTTTTTATTTCCTATCTCTGCTCTCTACTCTATTATCTCTACTCTTTTTTTGTTTTGCGCCATCGGCGCAAAAACAAAAAAGTCGAAAGCTAATAGCCTCCGACTTTTTGATTGAAACAAAACCACAAGAACCATTACTTGCGGCTCTGCTGTTGTTGAATTACTCAGCTAACGACTCATCGTGTTGTGAGATATCCAAACCTAATCTTTCTTCTTCCTCGTTCACACGTAACGGAATGATTTTGTCCGTAATGATCAATAGGATATAAGATAAGCCAAAAGCAAAGGCCGAAACGATGGCTAAGGCTAATAAGTGCTTTAAGAACAAGGTAGTTTCGCCGTAGAACAAACCTTGCTCTGCTACTGCTGCGTTTACAGCTGATGTTGCGAAAATACCTGTCATCAACATACCTACCATACCACCTAAACCGTGGCAAGGGAATACGTCTAATGTATCATCTAAGTTAGAAGAAGCTCTCCAGTGTGCAGCAATGTTAGAAACTATCGCAGCCACTACACCAATGAAGATCGCTACAGGAACAGTTACGAATCCAGATGCTGGAGTAATAGCTACTAAACCTACTACCGCACCGATACAGAAACCTAAGGCAGAAACCTTCTTGCCACGAGTTACATCAAATAAAATCCATGATAAACCAGCCGCTGCTGCTGCTACGTGTGTAGTAGCGAAAGCTGTTACTGCTAAACCGTTTGCTCCTACTGCAGAACCTGCGTTGAAACCAAACCATCCGAACCATAATAAACCTGTTCCTAATAATACGTAAGGAATGTTAGCTGGAGGCAAGATGTTAGACTCGATGTGAGACTTACGGCGACGTAAGTACAAAGCACCCGCTAATGCAGCCCAACCTGCAGACATGTGAACTACAGTACCTCCTGCAAAATCCAAAACACCTAAGTTGAATAAGAATCCATCTGGGTGCCATGTCCAGTGTGCTAATGGAGCATAAACCACGATACAGAAAAGTACCATGAATAAAACGAATGCGCGGAAATTAATACGCTCAGCTAACGCACCAGAGATTAACGCTGGAGTGATAACGGCGAACTTCATTTGGAAAAAGGCAAATAAAGCGAAAGGGATAGTGAACTTTAATTGATCAGCTGATCCTAAAGATAATTTGTGATCAAATACGCCATTGAACATGAAGAATGTTCTAGGGTCTCCAATCCAGCCACCTAATGAATCACCGAAGGCTAAAGAGAAACCGAATACAATCCAAATCACCGAGATAACTCCCATAGCGATGAATGATTGCAACATCGTAGAGATCACGTTTTTGTGATTCACCATTCCACCGTAGAAATACGCTAATCCAGGTGTCATTAATAGAACTAAGCCAGAGGCTACGATCATCCAGGCTGTATCACCTGTGTCTAGTCCTTCTGTCGGCATTGCGCCCGGTACAGAAGTTGTGAACAATGCAAGGACGGCTACCGCTAATAAAACTAATAACGGGATCCAGGTTGGTTTTTGTGTCGTCATGTTTTTTAAATGTTAAGTGTGGATATAATTAAAACTTATAGATGAAGTGTAAACCTAAGGTTGTTTGTGATTTTTGGTCCTTACCATCACCATCAACGAATTGAGCTGTTTTGTAAGAGTCAGTACGTAATTCTGGTTTGATTAATAAGTGACCTTCCGCTGCAGTGAATGTCGCTGTTAACGTCAAAGAGCTAACATCGGTACCTGATCCATCTGCTGCACGTAAAGCACGAGCGCCTGATGTATTATCGAATACTTCGTAACGACCACCTACGCTGAATTTATCTGTGAAAGCATAGTTAGAGTATAAGGCAACGCCACCCCAAGTTTTGCTATCTCCTACGTTTCCGCCACCTTGGAAATCACCTGTTTGTGAGCCATATGCTGCGTTTAAACCAAGTAAGTATTTTGGAGTAATTTGGTAAGATGTAGTTAAGTCTAATAAGTTATAGCTGCCTGAATCATCTTTTCCACTTGATAAAGGAGCAGACTCGTTAGAGCTAATTCCATTTACGTAAAGATTCCAACCCGCTGCTGGAGAAGTAAATACTTGGTAAATGAATCCTTTAGAAGCGTTGTTGTCATTTAAATTATCCACATTGTTGACCAATCCAACCATGGTAGAAAATTTGTCAGAGAATGCGTAATTCGCTTTAGCACCAATATGATAGAACGGTCCATTATTGAAGAGGTTAGAAAGTGAATAGTTGTAGTTAATTGGAGCGTCGATTACTTCGTATCCGATATGAGTTCCGAATTGTCCAGCAGTGAAAGTTAATTTATCGCTAGCCTTCCAGTTAAAGTAAGCTTGTTTGATGGCCAAAGCAGTACTTGCTTTACCTGCTCCTAAAGGACCTACTACGTTTCCGTACTGACCAAGGTCTGCATTGGGTCCAAATGTTAAATCAACAACTACGTCTGCAGATTTAGTCGCATACCCAAATTTCGTCTGAACTAATCCTAATGAAAATTGGCTTGACTTCTGGTCGAAAGCTCTCTCGTATCCAGATGCACCTAAGTTGCTTCTGCTAGACGGGCTATTGAAATTCAACATATAGTATGAATCAATGTAACCTGAAAAAGTGAACTTCGGAGCTTCCGCTTCTTTTTCTTGGGAAAATCCACAAAATGCTGTTGCGGCAAATAGGGCTGTTAGGATCGTTTTTTTCATGTGGGTAATTGTTTAAGAGTAAATAATGCTTGATTACAATTCAAAGATGGAGCCTTAAATTGTACTTTCCAAATAATTTGGACAAAATTTTAACCTATTTTTTAAGTTTTTGCAAAAAAATCATGAAAAGTGGTTAAAAATTAAACCCCAAAATGAAGATTTTGCAAAAATGAAATAAAATGACAGCTAAATTTAAACTTGAAATATTAAATATTGGAAAAGTATAAATCTTATAGAGTAGAGAGTATAGAGAAGAGAGTAGGATTTTATATAGAGTACAGAGTAGAGAGTATAGAGTATAGAGTAGAGATGAATTGTAAATCACAAAAAAAAAGAGTCCACCTTTCGATGAACTCTTTATATATGATAAGATATCTATTATCTATACTCTATAATCTCTAATCTTATAAATTTTAAGCAAAGCTTAAAATTTATTCCGCATGCAACCAAGCCTTCTTCGCCAATAACGTTTCGTTATCTTCTTCGCGATCAGGATCTGGTACGCAGCAATCTACTGGGCAAACCGCAGCACATTGTGGCTCCTCGTGGAAACCAGTACATTCTGTACACTTATCTGGAACGATATAATAGAATTCGTCTGAAACAGGTTCTACTGGAGTTTTTGCATCCATTGTAGAGCCATCTTCTAATTCTATTTCACTTAAGGCTGTCCCTCCTGCCCATGTCCATTCTACACCACCTTCATAAATAGCTGTGTTCGGGCATTCTGGTTCACAGGCCCCACAGTTAATACATTCGTCTGTTATGATAATTGCCATACCAATGTTTTTGTTTGAAGCCGCAATTTACGAACATAAATTTGAATAGTATATAATTTATATGGACTAACAGAAAAATTTTCGACCTTTGTGAGGTAAAATCCTTATTTATATGCCAAAGGCTTCTTTTTTGCAACTTATCTCCTATTTGAAGCAATTCTTCTCGGATGAATCGAATCGAGAAAAAATAGAATTATTTATAGATAAGTCCGTGAATGAGAATCCTTGGTTTTCCGAAACCTTGGTTCGTCATGCGATGCAAGCCATCGAGGAGCAGTTTTTTTCTGTTGAAGCTTGGGAAGCATTTTACGAAAATCATCCGGGTCAAGTTGCCACATCAAAAAAGGTAGGGATTGTATTGGCTGGTAATTTACCGGCTGTTGGTTTGCATGATGTATTGATGGTTTTAGCGTCTGGAAATGCCGCTCATTTGAAATTGAGTTCTCAGGATAAAGCCTTGATGCAATTGTATGTATTGGCGATGCAGTCTTTTGATTCAGCTATTCCAGTACACATCATTGATCGTTTGCAAGGGATGGACGCCGTCATTGCGACGGGTAGCGATTTCTCTGGCGGTTATTTTGCTCACTATTTTTCCACTATTCCACATATTATACGGAAGAATAGAAGTTCTTTAGCGGTGTTAAAGGGAAATGAAACGGTAGCCGATTTCAAGGGATTAGCGCAGGACATCTTTACGTATTATGGCTTAGGTTGCCGAAACGTTTCTACGCTAGCGGTGCCTACAACGTATGATTTGACCCCTCTTTTTGATGAATTGACGAAGGAAACTTGGGTGTTAGATCATTCGAAGTATTCGAATAATTTTCAATACCACCGCACTTTGTTCTTATTGAACCAGATTTCGCATTTTGATTTAGGGAATCTGCTGGTGACAGAAAATGAAGATTTGGTTTCACCTGTGGGTGTTTTATATGTTCACCGTTATTCTGATGAGGCGTCTTTACAGGCTTGGATTTCTGAGCGCGAGGAGAAGATTCAGTGTAAGGTAGGTTTGGAGATTGGTTTTGGCCAAAGTCAACATCCAGCCCTCGATGACTTCGCGGACGGAATCGATACTTATGACTTCTTGATTAATCTTTCATAGATTAAAAATAATCCCCACGCTCCTATTCCTCCAACCATTGCGCCTACGATTACATCTAAAGGGTAATGAGCTCCCAGGTATATTCTGCTGTAGGAAATAAGCGATGCCCACAGAATTAGGGCTAGGCCAGCGGACTTATTCTTAGTCAATAAATAATAGCCCACCGCAATGGCAAAAGAGTTCGCCGCGTGTGAGCTGCAAAATCCATACATTCCGCCACATCCTGCCGGCAAGTGAATCCACGATTGGAATTCTTCTACATGACAAGGTCTTAGGCGTTTAAATAAGGGCTTTAAAAGACTCGAACTGAATTGATCCGCGAAAACCACCGTGGAAATTAAATAGATGATTGCTTTCCAGCTGGCTGACTGATATCGTCTAAATAAAGTGTAAATCAGTAATCCGTACAAAGGAATCCAGGTTAGTTTGCCTGAAATGATCTCCATAGGGCCATCAAGCCAAGGCTGATGTGCCTCGTTAATGAACCTGAAAAGATCGGCATCCCAAGCTGGAAACATAGGTTAGAATTTGAATTCTGCTCGAATACGGGCAATTGTTGCTTCGGCGATGGGTTGAACTTTTTGTTCCCCTATCGCTAATTTCTCTTCGATGATTTCTGGGTGCGCGATGAAGTAATCAAACTTCTCTCTCGCCTCTTTGAAATAGCCTAACATCAATTCATGTAAGGCTTGTTTTGCGTGTCCATAACCATAGCCACCTGCTTCATAATTAGCGCGCATTTCTGTCACTTGAGTTGGAGAGGCCATTAATGAATATAACTTGAAGGTAATATCGTTGTCTGGATTTTTGGGTTCCTCTAAAGGAGTCGTATCGGTCACAATTTTCTTGATCTGCTTCAATAAATCCTTTTCAGGTAAGAAGATATCAATATAGTTATTCAGGGACTTGCTCATCTTAGCTCCATCGAGGCCCGGAATGGTCATCACATCTTCGTTAATTCGAGCCTCAGGTAAGACAAAAATATCTTTGTTATAGCGCTTATTCACGGAATTCGCGATGTCGCGGGTCATTTCGATGTGCTGTCTTTGGTCCTTACCCACCGGAATAAGATGCGCATCATATAAAACAATGTCAGCGGCTTGTAAAACGGGATAGGTAAAAAGGCCAGCATTCACATCGGATAATTTATCTGATTTATCCTTGAAACTGTGCGCATTCGCCAGCATCGGGAAGGGTGTGAAGCAATTTAGGTACCACATTAATTCGGTGTGGTAGGCAGCTAATTTTGATTGACGGTAGAAGAAATTTTTCTCCGTATCAAAACCAAAAGCCAACCAAGCAGCTGCGATAGATAAGGTATTCGCTCGAATACTTTCGCCGTCCTTCAAAGAAGTAAGGGTGTGTAAGTCCGCAATAAATAAAAAGGATTCATTGCCTGCCTGCTTTGAAAGCTCAACCGCTGGCATGATTGCCCCTAAAATATTTCCTAAATGGGGCTTTCCTGAAGCCTGAATGCCCGTTAATATACGCATAGCTTGTATTAATAATTTATGCAAAAATCAGTAAAATAGACCATAACTCCAAAGGATTTGCGCTTGGGCATTCGAGCTAAATTCGCTAAATTCGTTTTTACAATTTCAGACCTTTTTCGATGTCCCTCTCTCCTAGCCTTTTGGCCTTTTTGCGTGATCTCCGTGTCAACAACACGCGGGAATGGTTTGCGGAAAATAAGTTAGTTTATGAGAAAGAGAAAAAAGGTTTTGATACCTGGACGACTGAATTGATTTCGGAATTTGCGGATTTTGAGAATATGGATGGCGTGTTATTGAAACATTGCTCCTATCGAATTTACCGAGATGTCCGCTTCTCTAAAAACAAGGAACCTTATAAGACCTGGTTTTCGGCTAGTTTCTCAGAGGGTGGTCGTAAGTCCGGTTTGATGGACTATTATGTGCACATTGAGCCGAATGGAGCGTCTTTTTTAGGAGGTGGTATGTATTCACCTACGTCGGAACAATTAGCGGCCTTTCGTCAAGAAGTAGATTATAATGCGGCGGGATTGCGTAAGATTATTAAGGATCCTACGTTTGCAGCCGTTTTTGGAGAGGAAGTGGGTGAAAGTCTAGTCAGAATACCGAAAGGATTTGATGCAGATCATCCGGATGCCGAATTACTGAAGAAGAAACAATTGTTTTTCTGGAAGAAATACACGGACCAGCAGGTGGCCTCTCCCAAATTTACCCAACAGTTGATATCTGATGCGAAGGTGTTAAAGCCTTTCTTGGATTTCTTGAATGCTGTATTTTTTGAAAAAGAACCTTTTATAAACGAATAAGCCTCTATGCAGTTTTCGCATTTGCACAATCATTCCCAGTTTTCACTCCTAGATGGTGCGTCTAAGATTTCGTCTATGTTCAAAAAGGCGAAGGAGGACAATATGCCAGCGGTGGCCATTACGGACCATGGGAATATGTTTGGGGTGTTTCAATTTGTGGCAGAAGCGGGAAAGCAAGGGGTGAAACCAATTGTGGGTTGCGAGTTTTATTTGGTTAATGACCGTCACAAACAGGTTTTCACGAAAGACTTAAAGGATAAACGCTACCACCAGTTATTTCTAGCGAAGAATCCGGAGGGATATCAGAATTTAGTAAAGCTGTGTTCGCTGGGTTTCATGGAGGGAATGTATTCCAAATACCCTCGTATTGATAAGGAACTCGTATTAAAATACCACAAGGGCTTAATCGCGACGACTTGCTGTTTAGGAGCCTCTGTCCCGCAGGCTATTTTACGAGATGGCGAGGAAGCGGCGGAGAAGGAATTTAAGTGGTGGTTGGATTTGTTTGGAGAAGATTATTATATCGAGGTTCAGAATCATTTCATTCCGGAGCAACAGACAGTGAATGAGGTGTTATTGCGCTTTGCGAAGAAGTACAATGTGAAGGTGATCGCGTCGAATGATAGCCATTATTTGGACCAAAAAGACGCCAACGCCCACGATATTCTTCTTTGTATCAATACCGGCGAAAAGCAGGCCACTCCTACTTACAAGGATATTGAAGGGGATTTTGACATGAAAGGAAAGCGTTTTGCGTTCTATAATGATCAATTCTATTTCAAGACAACGGAGGAGATGACTAAATTATGGTCCCACGTTCCAGAGGCCATTGATAATACGAATGAAATCGTAGGAAAAGTAGAAACCTTGAAATTAACCAAGGATGTGCTTTTGCCTAATTTCCAAATACCGTCCACTTTCCTAAGTCAGGATGATTACCTGGAACATATCACGATGGAAGGTGCGAAAAGGCGCTACATCGATATTGATCAGGTGGTAGAAGAACGTTTGCGATTCGAGTTGCATACGATTAGAACCATGGGTTTTGCTGGTTATTTCTTGATTGTAGCCGATTTTATCCAGGCTGGACGTGATTTAGGTGTTTATGTAGGCCCTGGTCGTGGATCTGCCGCAGGTTCCGTGGTCGCCTATTGCCTTGGAATTACGAACATCGATCCGATTAAGTACAATCTACTTTTTGAGCGTTTCTTAAACCCAGATCGTAAGTCATTGCCCGATATTGATACGGATTTTGATGATGAGGGGCGCCAAAAAGTCATCGACTATGTCGTAGACAAGTACGGAAAGAACCAAGTGGCGCATATTGCTACCTATGGTACCATGGCGGCGAAAATGTCCATTAAAGACGTTTCACGTGTGTTAGACCTCCCCTTACAGGAATCTAATGCGCTAGCTAAATTGGTTCCAGAGAAACCGAAAATTACCCTGGATCGTATTTTCAATGCGGCTTTGACGGGGGATAAAAGTTTAGCGGATAAAGAAGGCTTGAATCCAGAAGAATTAGAGCAGGTCAAAGAATTGCGTCGTATTAAAGAAGCGGGCGGTTTACCGGCTACGGTGATAGAGAATGCACTCGTTTTAGAGGGTTCTGTTCGTGGTACGGGTATTCACGCGGCAGGTATCATCATCGCTCCTTCTGATTTGACCGATATCTTGCCCGTGGCGACATCAAAGGATGTGAATCTCTTGATTACCCAATACGATGGCTCAGTGATTGAGAATGCGGGGGTAATTAAAATGGACTTTTTGGGCCTAAAAACCCTCTCTATTTTAAAGGAAGCGGTTCGATTAATTAAGCAGAATCACAACGAGGATATCATTTTAGATGATTTGCCTCTAGATGATAAGACGACTTACGAGTTATACCAAAGAGCGGAAACAAACGGAACATTCCAGTTTGAATC
>JBEBBJ010000019.1:0-16657 GCA_041158445.1 Bacteroidota bacterium | reverse complement strand
CCGCTTTGTCGTGAACTTAATCACCTAATCTACTCTCAGTCTTGCCCTAGAAACCTTTTGTTCCTAGCGATTGGGAGTGCAAAGATGTAGGATTATTTTATATTCTACAAACCTGCACTCTAATTTTTTTATTTTTTTTTAGGTAGGAGGCTATTCCTAGACTATTTGAAGGATAAAATATAATTTTTCTGCTTTCCGTTTCCGATCAAAAGGAAAGAACCTTTGATTTTGTCGAAATTAAGCGGTGTGGCAGGGTCGGTAATTTTAACCTTATTTACACTGATGGCGTTGCCTTGGATGGCTTTTCTGGCTTCACCTTTGGAAGAACAAATTAGATTTTCTGTTCCTACACTGATGAGGTCGGTTAAGTTTTGGCATTCTGATAATAAAGCAGACGAAACTTCATACACAGGTAATTGTGCAATTAAAGTATCAGAGGCGTTACTTAATAGTTCTACCGCATCTTTAGAAAAGAGTAGGGCAGACGCTTCAATCACTAAGGCACAAATTTCTGCTCCGTGAACGCGGGTGGTTACTTCTTCCGCAATGGCTTTTTGTAAGATACGTAAGTGTGGAGCTTCCGCATGTGCGCGTTCCATCTCTTCGATTTGGTCCTTCGTATATAAAGTAAATACGCGGATTAAACGAGGTACGTCAGCATCAGCCGCATTTAGCCAAAACTGATAAAAGGCGAAAGGAGAGGTTCTACTTGGATCTAACCAAACGTTGCCTGATTCTGATTTACCAAATTTTGTCCCATCTGCCTTTGTTACTAAAGGAGTAGTTAAAGCGAAAGCAGCGCGTTCCGTTGCATCCTCATCGTGCCCCTCTTTACGGCGAATGATTTCTGTACCCGTGGTGATATTTCCCCACTGATCAGAACCACCCATTTGAAGACGCACGTTTTTGGTCTTATATAAATGATAGAAATCGTATCCTTGTAATAATTGATAGGAGAATTCAGTGAATGAAATGCCGGTTTCTAGGCGTTTCTTAACTGAATCTTTGGACATCATATAATTAACGGTTAAGAATTTGCCCGCTTCACGTAGGAAACCTAGGAAGCTGAATTCTTTAAACCAATCGTAATTATTGACTAATTCAGCCGAATTTGCACCGCCGTGGAACTCTAAGAATTTCTCTAATTGTGCTTGAATCCCAACTTGATTCGCGCGAAGGGTATCTTCTGAAAGAAAATCACGTTCAGCGGATTTTCCAGACGGGTCACCGATCATTCCGGTAGCACCACCTACTAAGGCAATTGGCTTATGACCAGCTAGTTGAAAATGCTTTAGGAGCATGATCGCAGCTAAATTTCCAATATGAAGGCTCGGTGCAGTAGGATCGAAACCGATATAGGCCACCGTCATTTCTTTGGCCAACTGATCCTCTAAACCCGGAATCATATCGTGTAACATCCCCCTCCAACGTAATTCTTCAATGAAATTTGTCATAAATGATTGTTTTTTGCAAAAATACTAAATATCCTGCTTTTTATATAATAGGGACGAATCTCCGTAGCTCAAGAAGCGGTACTCATTTGTTAAAGCCGAGTCGTATACCTTCTTCCAATCTTCTCCAATAAGGGCGGCAATCAAAACTAATAAAGTTGATTTAGGCTGATGAAAATTCGTCACGATGGCATCACAGAAGTGAAGTTTATACCCCGGCATGATTAATAATTCGGTTTCAGCGACCCAATAATGGCGATTATGCTCTTGTAGATACCCTAAAACCGCAGTGAGCGAATCTTGAATCGATACGGTCTTTTCGCGCAATTCGTAGGCAAATTCTTTGGGCAAAATAAGTAATCCGTTCTCTAGAGGTCTATTTTCAACTAGCCAAACCCCACTCCAATACAAACTTTCTAGCGCACGCAAAGCCGTCGTTCCTACCGGAATAAAGGGCCCTCTGTGATTTAAAAGCGTTTCTATCAGAGAAGGCGTAAAGACGATTTGTTCCCGGTGCATCGGATGTTTGCTGACGTCTTCTTCTTTTACTGGTAAAAATGTGCCTGCACCTACATGTAAGGTGAGATAAGTTTTTTTGATCCCTAATCGATCAATATCAGCTAATACCTCCTCTGAGAAATGCAAGCTGGCGGTAGGAGCTGCCACCGCACCTTGCTTTTCGGAAAACAAGGTTTGGTATCTTTCTGCATCAGAAACTTGGGCTTCTCTTTCCATATAGGGAGGAAGCGGAATTTTGCCTATTTCTTCCAAAACTTCTGCAAAACTCTTATCCGTCTCCCAGCTGATTCGTATGTGATTTAGTTCTCTATTGATCCATGAGAAAGATAAATCACCCTTAGCTAGCACATCGCCTTCTTTCCAACGCTTTTTATTACCCACTAAGCATTCCCAAGTAGATTCCCCTGTCGCCTCCATCATTTGCTCGGTGGGAGCAGCGTCCGAAAGTGGGTGAAGCAAAAAGAGCTCAATCGCTACACCATTATCCTTAAATAAAGGAATGCGGGCAGGAATGACTTTGGTATTATTGAAAATTAATAAGGAATTCTCCGGGAGTTGATCTGCTAAATTTCTAAAGCCAGCGTGGGTAATTTGGCCGTCTTGATAAACTAATAGCTTCGAATCATGTCTATTCGCTAGTGGAAATTGAGCGATTTTCGATTCAGGTAAGGGGTAATCAAAAGCCTGAATGAAAATATTCGGCATTTGAATACTCATAGTTCCTCTTTGAATTTAGGACTCGCAAATAAGCGAAGAGGTAAATAAATGAGCCAAATCAACAGTAGAACAATGCCTAACGAAGGAATGTAGTTATAGTCACTTTGATAGGTTCTTTCGTCATTTAGCATCAAAAGTGCTCTTAATGCTAAGATTAAAAAGGTATTGATGATGGCTGGGAAGAAATGTAACCAGTTGATAAAGGTTGTTTTGATAGTCTCGTCTCCTTTTTCAGCGAAAACAGGTAGCATTTTTCCCCAGTTTGCCGTAGGTATTTTGTCGATCGCTTTAATCAATAAAAGGCTTAAAACGTTTAGTAAAGTGGTGATTCCAGCGACTAAATAGAAGACTTCTTCTTTAGGTAAGAAACCATCACCTCTGCCCGTTTCCCCAAAATGTACCGCCGTAGGATCAGGAAGTCCTCTGTAGATAAATAATAAAGAGATTCCGAATGCCACGATGGACAAAATTCGCCAAACTCGGGATGCAAAATGGTCTATCGACATAGTTGATTAAAATGTCTGCAAAATTAGTTTTGAAAATCATACCGACCTAATCTTTATTTCTATTATTTTTGTAGATAACCCCAATAGTATGGCAATTTACACGAAGAATGGAGATGGTGGATTTACCCGCTTAGCGGATGGAAAAGGATTGTCAAAGTCCGATGTTCGGATGGACGCGATTGGAGACATTGATGAATTAAATTGCCACCTAGGTGCTTTGATTTGTCAAATCGAACCTCATTTAGCGGAATACCTACAAGCGATTCAATCCAGTCTATTTGTTTTGGGTGCTCACGTTGCGAGCGATTCGAAGGAATATTTAGGTAATATGAAGTTGATTTCTTTGCACGATATCGTGCAAATTGAAAAGATGATTGACGAAATAGACAGTAAAATAGAGCCTATGCGCTTCTTTATACTGCCAGGAGGTCATCCCGTTATTGCAGCGGCTCAAATTGCGCGCACAGTTTGCCGTAGGGCGGAACGTAGCTTGATTCGTTGGGTTCAAGTAGAAGAAAAAGAAGATTATGCGACTGCGATCGCTTATTTGAATAGATTATCAGATTACTTATTTATGATGTGCCGTTATTTGCACCATTCACTAGGCATCCCTGAGATACCTTGGAATTCCGGCAAGTAGAAACAAAAATTTATGCAAGTTACCATTCAAAAAACGCCTAAATCTCGCCTAAGCGAGGTAGATTTTGACAATTTGGCTTTTGGCCGCAGTTTCGCTGATCACATGCTTGTCGCTGAATATGCGGATGGAGCTTGGAAGTCCGTCCAAATTCAACCTTACGGCCCTTTGTCATATCAACCTGCGATGATGTCTATTCATTATGGCCAGGCAATTTTTGAAGGAATGAAAGCCTATCGCTCGAAGCAAGGAGAGGTACTCGTTTTCCGTCCAGAGGAAAATATGAAGCGCTTTAATAAATCGGCGGTTCGTATGTGTATGCCGGAGGTTCCAGAAGAAATCTTTATAGGTGGATTGAAGCAATTGATTCAATTGGATAATGCTTGGGTGCCGGAAAAAGACGGTTGTTCTTTGTACATCCGTCCGTTTATGTTTGCAACAGATGAGTATGTGGGCGTTTCTCCTTCCACTACTTATAAATTTATCATCTTCAATTGTCCTGTAGGATCGTATTATTCAAAGCCTTTGCGTGTACGTGTGGAGACAGAATACATTCGCGCAGCAAAAGGGGGAGTAGGTTTTGCGAAGAATGCCGGTAATTACGGCGGTTCATTATTCCCTACAATCGAGGCGAATAAGGCGGGATATGATCAAATTATTTGGACGGATGCGGCGACACATCAGTACGTAGAGGAAGCGGGGACGATGAACCTGATGTTTATCATCAATGGAGCCTTAGTGACTGCGCCTACGGGTGATACCATCTTAGATGGTGTGACACGGAAATCGGTGATTCAGATTGCCAAAGACTGGGGCGTCGAAGTCCAAGAACGTCTCTTATCCGTGAAAGAATTAGTAGAAGGAATTAGTTCAGGAGCGGTAACCGAAGCATTCGGGGCTGGAACAGCGGCCGTAATTGCGCCTATTCAGACGATTGGTTTTGAAGGTGAAGATTACGATTTACCAGCTCGCAAGGAGAGCGATTTCTCTGCTAAAGTGTTCAATGAAATAAGCCAAATTCGTTTAGGCGAAATCGCTGACACCCGCGGTTGGATTTATAAAATTTAATTAACGGCTTTAAAGCTGATTTTAATACCCGGATCCTTGGGAGTACTAACGTTCTCTAATTGGATTCGGGTATTTTTATTTTTAGTCCAAAGAACTTGTGTACCTTTTGTCGTAGATGGGCCAAATTTTACCTCTAAATAGCCTTTCCATTGATCAATTAAAGGCTGCACATCTTCCGCCGAATCAACGAAAATATCAAAGGTGATTTCCTGAAGTTTATTTTGATCGTTCGGGATGTAGGTAATATCGCTAAAATTCAAATCGGTATCATCAAAATAAAGCGTGTAGGATTTCCCTTTTTCGGGTTGAGATTCAGCTACTTCTAATGAGTCGTTAATGGTGGAGAAATCTTGACCCCAGGTCGTGTTTCGAATGATATTAGTTGGGCTTAACGTCAGCTTTTGAACCCATTCACCACTGGCTGACCAAGCTGCCGTAACAGCTTCTGTTTGCTGAATATCCTTGTTTTCTGCTTGTTTTTCCTGACTGCAGGAATGTAAGATGATCACTAGAGTTCCGGAAATAAAAAGGCTCAATAATGGAACGATTAGTTTATTTAACGGGTTCTTCATACAAATGCAAAAGGGAGTGAGAATTTTTATTTACCAAAAATAGATGAATTTCGCCATTGATGATAAAAAATGTTATTTTTGGGAAAATATAATCGAATTATAGGCTTTGGCCTTCAAAATATACAAGATTATTAGTGGTTAGGTATTTTTAAAATGAGCTGGTTTTTAACCGGCTTTTTTTTTGCCTAAAACTCCCGACCTATACTGACTACGAGGCCAGATTTACCACTATTGATGACAGGGACGCCTAATTTACACACGAAGTTATAGTAGGTGACGATATCGAATCCGAGGCCCATACCATAGATCCATCGATTTGAAAAGCGACTATTAGTCAGCTCAGGGTTCGCTTGATAAACATAAGCGAAATCGAAGAAAACGGTTGGGTAAATGGCGAGTGGAACTTGATTAAATTGCTTGTAAGGAATGAATCGAATGGGAATTACCTTATTATAAAGCTGGTATTTAAAGGTGTTTTTAGACAACAAGTAATTCGTTCCATCGATAACGTTCAGTTCATAGCCACGCACATTGTCATTCCCGTATCCCAAGGCTTGTAGGTTTGCATAGGGGATATTTCTATTTTCTTGCGTCAATTTGCCTTTCCAGGATGTCGTGATGAAAAAGTTGGATCCTAAATCAAAGAAATAGGCAATGGATGCTCTTGCATCCCAATAATTCAAGGCGTCCTGCGCTAGAATTCCAAAATAATTGTAAGCAAAATCAATCTTTTTTCCTCTCAACGGATAGGGGGCATTATCCCGAAAATCGTATGAATACGCGTAGGTTAGCTGTAGGAAATTTTGCTCGTTCGATCCCTTATAATAGTAATTTGGGTTTAGTAGGCGAATGGTATCTGATACGACGGAGTGACTATAGCGTATTTCAGCAAAGTGGAAATCATAGAATTTAATTCTTTTTCGTAAGCTAAAAGCTCCGCTCCAACGCTCACGTAAGATTTTATCCGAACTAAAAATTTGAAGTGTATCGTTTCTAGTTCTGACGGCAAGGTTTTTATTCGTAGTATAACTGATAGCGGCTCCAATCCCGAGGGTCTTTTTGGGGTCAATGTAGGGATTAGAATAACCCAATTCCAGGCGCTGCGTAAATCCAGTTTCTGCTTTAAAGCTGAGCCTTTCGTTTCTACCCCTAAAGTTATTGTGAATTAAGTGGGCTCCATAAATCGTTCTACTAAAAGAATGACCTTTAGACCACCATTCGTTTAAGTTCCGATCAGCTAACTGAAAGATTGGGTAGCCTAGTAAATACCACTGCTCCAGAAACTCGTAGGTAATCTGAATGTGTTCGGGTTTGTTTTGGTGGTAATCACCTTTCACCCATATGAAAAGATTCGTATTATTTAATTTTCGGCGATTAAACTCAAGTCGAGCTTCTAATTCTGCCACTTGCACGGTATCTCCCGAATGCAAATCCAATTCTCTTCGCAGAATATTGTCACGTGTTTTTTCGTTCCCTTTGAAAATGACACTGTCCACGATGACGAATTGCGCTTTCGCGCTCTCAGAAATCGTGAAGAATAACAAAAATAGGAAAAGGAGGCGGAGCATTTTCACCTCGCAATTTAGTCATTTAGAGCGATTTATTCATAAATAATCGTTTCTGGGCTTTCATACCAATGTTCGAAATTCGCCTGGTATTTTTTCTCAATAGACGGCCGTTTAATCTTCATTGTAGGCGTCAAACATTCATTTTCAATGTTCCAATCTTCTTTTACGATGACCACCTTTTTTAAATGTTCATAATTTTTTAACAAAGG
Organism: Bacteroidota bacterium; assembly: GCA_041158445.1. GTDB lineage: Bacteria > Bacteroidota > Bacteroidia > Cytophagales > Spirosomataceae > Aquirufa. The sequence goes on along the minus strand of JBEBBJ010000019.1, from coordinate 9,410 downwards.
ATTAACCTCGTCTTTTAGGTCTATCAAGTCTTGTTCGATCTCCTCTTTTGGCTTGATTTTTGCCGCTGCACTAAGCACAACAAGAACAATCGGTTGTGGTAGGTTGACACCCACCACACAGACTTGTTCCACTAATTCATGTGTACCAATTTTGTTTTCTATCGGAGCGGGTGCTACGTAATGCCCTTTGGCCGTTTTGAAATTATCTTTAACTCGCCCAGTAATAGAGAGGAATCCTGCCGAATCTAAGGTGCCTTGATCACCGGTTTTTAGCCAGCCATCGGAGGTGAATAAATCTTTCGTTAATCCCGGTTCCTTGAAATAGCCTGTTGAATTATAAGGCGCCTTCATCTGAATCTCGCCCGTTTCTGGATCGATTCGCGTGTCGCAGTCCGGATGCACTCGGCCTACAGATCCTAATTTGATTTGATTTCTGGGCATGACGGCATTCAAGCCCATGTTTTCGGTCATACCGTAGGCCTCCTGAATGAAGATGCCTAGTTTTTGAAACCATATCATTAGTTCCTCAGAAATGGGTGCGGCCCCGGTAACAGCTAGTTTTGTGCAGTCTAATCCGAGTCCTTTTTGGATCTTTTTTTGAATGATATTTTTCAAAATAGGAATCCGCAAGAAGAGATCTAATTTCTTTTGACCTCCAATTTTCTGTAGAATACCTTCCTGGAATTTCGCCCAGATTCGTGGTACAGCGAGGAAATGAGTCGGTCTAGCGCTTGCCAAATTTTTCGCAAAAGTGTCGAGGTTCTCGACAAAATAGATAGTGCCTCCCGCCGCTGTTCCAGCAAATTCGACAAAGTTTCTCTCAGCAATATGGCAAAGGGGTAAATAGGAAATAAATCGTGCCGAAGGTTGATCTAATAACGCAATTTCTCTGGCCATATTGATGCCTGCCTCAATTCCACCATAAGTTATCATGACGCCTTTGGGCATTCCTGTCGTACCAGAGGTGTAAACAATGGTGGCGATGTCCTCTGGTTTCGGCTGAGGTAAAGACGCGATTTCATTTTCAGTTTTCAGAATATCTGTCCATTGATGACCCGATTTTTCCGAACTTTCTGGCGTATGTACTACGAGGACATGCTCCGGAATGGCCTCTTTGATTTTGTCCCAATGATCTAATTTACCTACAATCAGGATGGAACATTCCGAATGAACTAAAACCTGATGCAATTGGTCTTTCGTTAACGTGGCATAAAAGGGGACAGATATGCCTCCTGCGGCTGCAATTGCTAAATCTGACATCATCCAATGGGCCGAATTTTTAGCTAATATTCCAACATTTTTTGATTCCTCTGTTAGATGACGCTGTAAAAAATGTGCGATCTTTTTAACCTCCACTGCGGCCGCTGCATAGCTATAGTCAATGTATTGATCGCCATGTGGTTGTCTTAAATAAAGGTTGTTTGGAGTGGTATTTGCCCAATGAAGGAAATTCTCCAAGTTGCTTTGGTAATGAGAAATCATGTATGGTATTTAGAGGAATTTAAGAGGGAAAAATAAAACTTATTTCCTTTAAATCATAGGATTCTACCGTGAATTCTTTTTCAATTTCCAATAATCCCTGTTCGTTTACCCCTAGGATTTTACCCTCAAAACGTTCATTTCCAGCTTCGTAGCTAGCCCATTCTAATCGTCTGAATAAGCGCTCATGATAGTGCTCATCGATTTTTTCAAACTGTCCTTCCTTAAAGAGGGTATAGGTGTTTTCGATTCCTTGGGAAATATAATTGTAGACCTCTGGAAGAGAAATGGGATCTTTCAGTTCTAAATAGCAGCGGAGTGAGGTTCCTCTAATTCCTTCAAAATTGAGTTGATTGATATTTAGTCCGATACCTATGATGGAAAAGCTCCACTTTCCGGCTTGGAAATTATTCTCAATTAAAATCCCTCCTAATTTGACTCCATCCAGGTAAATGTCATTGGGCCATTTGATTTCAAAATTGAAATTTTCTCCCTGCGTAGCACGAGACCAAGCCTCTAGTCCATCCAAAATACCATTCGCTACAGCTTTGCTTAGAAAGAATTGTTTTTCGAGCAATGCATGAGATGGTCTAAGTAAAATGGAAAGAGTTAGGTTTTGATGGGGCTCCGCTTGCCACGTGTTTCCTCTTTGTCCTCTACCTGCAGTCTGATGTCCTGCAATCCAGGCAAAACCTTCTGGAATTTCCCCGTTTAAGGCCTCCTCAAAGGCGATAGAATTCGTCGATGGACAAATGTCTAGATATTTGCTGTTTTTGCCAATGAAGCGGGTGGGAGCTTGGTAATTGTTCAATTATTATTTGTAATTTTAGGGTTACAAGAACAAATTTAGATTTTTATTCGTTATTGGTTTCTTGTTACACAAATTAATACAGAAAAACATTTATGAGTAAAACTCTTAAGAAAGTCGCTAAGCAAGTCGATGCGTCAGAGGAAATAGTGAGCTGGGTGGTAAAAGGCATGCAGGATAAAAAAGCGCAAGAAATCACGGTGTTGGATTTACGTAAGGTAGATAATGCTTTTACGGATTTCTTTGTGATTTGTTCAGGTACATCTGACACACAAATCGATGCGATCGCTGATTCAGTGGATAAAGAAGTGTGGGAATCAGGTAAAATTCACGTTCATGCGGTAGAGGGAAGAGCAAATCGGGAATGGATTTTAATGGATTATTATGACGTGATTGTTCACGTGTTTTTGAAAGATAAGCGGGCTTTTTTCAAGCTTGAGGAATTGTGGGGTGATGCTAAATTCACTGTCATTCCAGATTAATTTTATTTTAGATTTATAGAACCTTATCACCCATCAGGGTGTTTAATGCCCAACAATAAAAATCAAAATGGCCAAACAAGGGAATAATTTTAAAAACGCGAAACGTTCAGGCTTACAGCCTCGTATGCCTAAAAAACCAGTCGGAGGATTCCAAAGTTGGATGGTTGTAGGTTTAGTGTTAGCGGTTGTTAGTATGTTTTTCTTTTCGAAGGAAACAACATTGCAGCCTATCACAATCAAGCAATTTGAATCGATGTTGATTCAAAAAGAGGTGGAGAAAGTGGTGATTGTGAATGATAAAATTGTGGAAGTAAGTCTTAAGCCGACCTATATTCCGAAGTATTTCAAGAAAAACACGACGCAGAAATTAGTTCCTGCTGCGCAAGTTCCTCACTTTGAATTTGAGATTAATTCGAAAGAAAGCTTCGAGCGTTTCTTAGAAGATCGTCAGAAAGCCTTCCCTCGTAATGAGCAGATTATGGCCTCTCCGGAGACGAGAACGGGTCCTTTGGACTGGTTAGGAACCTGGGGATTCTTTATCTTAATGGGTCTTAGCTTCTATTTCTTGTTCTTTAGAATGGGTGGTGGAGCCGGTGGCGGAGGTCAAATCTTTAACATCGGTCGTTCCCGTGCTACGCTAATCGAAGGCGAATCGAAAGTGAAGATTACCTTTAACGATGTAGCTGGTCTAGATGAGGCGAAAGAGGAGATTCAAGAGATTGTAGAGTTCTTGAAATTCCCTAAGAAATTTACTGATTTAGGAGGTAAAATTCCGAAAGGTGCCTTATTAGTAGGCCCTCCAGGTACCGGTAAAACCTTGTTAGCGAAAGCTGTTGCAGGTGAAGCTGGTGTACCTTTCTTCTCACTTTCAGGCTCTGATTTCGTGGAGATGTTTGTCGGGGTAGGCGCTGCACGTGTGCGTGATTTATTCAAACAAGCGAAAGAAAAAGCACCTTGTATCATCTTCATTGATGAGATTGATGCGGTTGGTCGTTCCCGTGGACGTGGTTCCATGCCAGGAGGAAATGATGAGCGTGAGAATACGCTGAACTCCCTTTTAGTGGAGATGGATGGTTTTGCAACAGATTCAGGTATTATTATCATGGCGGCAACCAACCGTCCGGATGTATTGGATCCTGCTTTATTGCGTCCAGGTCGTTTTGATCGTCAAATCTCGATTGACAAACCCGATATTATTGGACGTGAAGCGATCTTCAAAGTACACTTGAAGCCATTGAAATTAGCTGCAGATACGGATCCGAAAGAGTTAGCAGCTCAAACACCTGGTTTCGCTGGTGCTGAGATTGCGAATGTTTGTAATGAGGCGGCTTTAATCGCTGCACGTCGTTCAAAGACAGCAGTTGACATGAACGATTTCCAAGAAGCGATGGATCGCGTAATTGGAGGTTTGGAAAAGAAAAACAAATTAATTTCTCCAGAAGAGAAGAAAATTGTTGCCTTCCACGAGGCTGGTCACGCCATTGCAGGTTGGTTCTTAGAGCATGCGAATCCTTTAGTGAAAGTTTCCATCGTACCTCGTGGGGTGGCTGCTTTAGGCTACGCGCAGTATTTACCTAAGGAGCAATTCTTGTACCGCACCGAGCAGTTAATGGATGAAATGTGTGTGACTTTGGGTGGTCGTGCGGCAGAGGAAATTGTGTTTGGCAAGATTTCTACAGGTGCTCAAAATGATTTAGAGCGCATCACAAAATTAGCCTACTCGATGGTGACCATTTATGGTATGAATGAGAAGTTAGGCAATATTTCTTATTACGATTCCAAAGGCTCAGAATACCAATTTAACAAGCCATATTCGGAAACGACAGCACGCGAAATTGATGAGGAAGTTCGCAAAATCATCAAAGAAGCGTATGATCGCACGAAGAAGTTGTTGAAATCGAAACAAGATAAGTTGACGATTTTAGCCGAGCAATTATTGCAGAAAGAGGTCTTGTTCCAAAGCGATTTAGAGGCTTTAGTGGGTCCTCGTCCATTCGAGCAATTGACGTCTTACCAAGAGTTTATCAAGGGGGAGACGGAGAAAAAACGCAAGGATGCAAAAGATGAGCGTGATTTAGCAGAGGAGAAAAAGAATGCTCCAGCGAAACCAGTAGTAGCAAAGAAAGCCTCTGTTAAGAAAGCTCCAGCGGCGAAAGCTCCGGCAACTAAAACTCCGGCTAAAAAGCCTACAGCGACGAAAGAAGCCGCGGCAAAGCCGAGAGCTAGAAAACCAAAATCGACAGATAGTTAATCAATTGGGTGCCCCAAAGGGTGCCCATTTTTTTATATGATTCACCTACGTCTGACATCAGGGAAAAAAGTGTATTTCGCATCGGATTTTCATTTGGGGTTTCCGGATGAAAATACGTCAAGAGAGCGAGAGAAAGCATTGGTTTCTTGGTTAGATCAGGTTCAAAAAGATGCCCAAGATTTATTCTTAATGGGTGATTTATTTGACTTTTGGTTCGAATACAAGACAGCTGTTCCGCGCGGCTTTGTTCGCTTTCTAGGTAAGCTTTCTGCACTCGCAGATCAAGGAATTCGGATTCATATTTTTGTGGGTAATCATGATCTTTGGATGTGGGATTACCTAGAAAAAGAGCTAGGCGCGAAAATCTACAGAGAGCCTAGTGATTTGAAAATCACTACCGCTAACAGATCATTCCAATTGCATATTGGTCACGGTGATGGTTTAGGCCCTGGTGATACGGGATATAAAATCTTGAAGAAAGTATTTACGAATCGATTAGCTCAATGGCTTTTTGGGTTTTTGCATCCGAATGTTGGAATCAGTTTGGCGAACTTTTGGTCCTCCACACGAAAAGAAAGTACTCTGGCGAAAGGGGAAGATGCTTTTCAAGCAGAAACTGATTTTATTTTAGCCTATGTACGTGAAACAGCTGCTAAAAAGCCGGAGATTGAAAGCTTTGTTTTTGGCCATCGTCATCATCCCATGGCTTTCCCTGTAGGACCTACAGCTACTTATTATAACCTAGGGGATTGGTTTAATCCTCAATTTAAGCATGCGTATTACCTCCAAATTGATGAAAATAAGATCGACTTTATTCATTTTAACGCTCCTTCTAGCGTTTAACTCGTTTGCTCAACAAAGTACTGAACAATGGCGTCCTGCCATTCATTTTACACCCAAAGTTAACTGGACAAATGATCCGAATGGATTAATCTATATTAACGGAAATTATCATCTTTTTTACCAACATAATCCGAAAGGCAATGAGTGGGGAAATATGAGCTGGGGCCATGCTAAGAGCAAGGACTTGTTGCATTGGGAGGAGTTACCTGTGGCTATTCCACATGGCAAAGAATATATATTTTCTGGATGTGTGGTCTATGATAAGGACCACGTTTCGGGTTTAGGGGATCCCACAAAGCCTTTATTGATTGCCATTTATACGGCTGATTATCCCAATACTTTGCAGGAGCAGCATTTGGCTTATTCAAATGATGAGGGATTGACTTGGACGAAATACGACAAGAATCCGGTTTTAAGCATCAATTTGAAGGATTTCAGAGACCCTAACATTATTTGGCATGCCCCATCAAATCATTATGTCATGACGGTGGTGAAGCCGTGGGAATATACGGCTCAGTTTTATGGGTCAAAGGACTTGATTCATTGGTCTTTATTGAGCGAATTTGTTCAGCAGGGTGACATCGATATGATTTGGGAATGCCCTTCATTATTAGAATTGCCGGTGGAGAATTCGAAAGAAACTAAATGGGTATTAGCCGTATCGAGCCAAGGACCTTATAATAAAACAGTGGGTATGCAGTATTTTGTGGGAGATTTTGATGGCAAAACTTTCAAGAATGATGCCCCGAAGGAGCAAGTGAATTATGTGGATTTTGGACGTGATTTCTATGCAGCTATCCCTTTTTACAATACGGTGGACAAAGAGACTTTTTGGTTAGGTTGGATGTTAAGCTGGTCCTATGGAAAAGAGCAGCCGACTTTCCCTTGGAAAGGCCAAATGTCATTAGCTAGAACCTTGTCTTTAGTTCGCACTTCTCAGGGTTTAAAATTAAAGCAGGTATTCAAGCCTAATTTTGCTAATCAGAAGCCAAGTTTTGAGGCTAAAAACCTGGTTATTGATGGTTCCAAAACGCTTTCGGGAATCAAGTTTCTGCAAAATAAGACCTATATGGTGGAGCTTCGAGTAGATGCGTCCCGTGCAAAACAATGGGGACTAGAAATAGGGGATGAGGCGAAAGAAAACCCAGAATTAACCCGGGTGGGATTTGATGAAAAGAGTCAGGATTGGTTCATTGATCGTCGTATGAGTGGCGTTATTCCAGCTCCTGGATTTGATATGATTCAATCAGCGCCATTTGTGCCTGGTGGAGATAAAGTTTTTCAACTAGTGGTGGATCGTTCTACTTTAGAGTTGTTAGCGCAAGATGGAACAGTGGCTATCAGTTCATTGCGTTTTCCAAAGAACAAAGAATCCTTAAAATTAGTCTCACAAGGAGGTGAAATCAGGGTAAAGGAATTGCGTATTTGGGAGATTAACTAGCGATTTTTCGTTATCTTCACAGAATTGTATTTTAACCAAGAAACGAATGTCGCAATTTCATACACGCTTAGAGGTCATGTCAGAATTGGCCAAAAACATGGATACCTACGTAAAGGACTACTTAGTCCCGATCGAGACCAATTGGCAGCCAGCAGACATGTTACCTGATGCGACGAAAGATTCGTTCTTTTCAGATGTGAAAGCTTTACAAGAAGCCGCGAATGAATTGCCTTACGATTATTGGGCTGTTCTAGTAGGTGATACCATCACGGAAGAGGCTTTGCCTACGTATGAGTCATGGTTATTAGGTATGGATACCGTGAATCATGTAGACCAAAATGATGGCTGGGCACGTTGGATTCGTACCTGGACGGCTGAAGAAAATCGCCACGGTAACCTGTTAGGCACCTATTTGTATTTATCTGGAAAGGTAGATATGAAAGCAGTGGCAGTATCAACACAATACCTAATCGCTGATGGTTTTGACATCGGAACTTCCGCAGATCCTTACCGTAACTTTGTTTATACGTCGTTTCAAGAATTAGCAACGAATATCTCGCACCGTCGTACCGCTTCTTTAGCGAAACAACATGGTAATTCACTTTTATCTCGTATGTGTGCTCAGATTGCCGCAGATGAGCTTCGTCACCACAAAGCCTACCGCGCTTTCGTTTCCGAGATTTTCAATTTAGATCCGAACGAAATGATGCTCGCTTTTGCGGACATGATGAAGAAGAAGATTGTCATGCCGGCGCATTTCTTACGCGAAATTAATGGGGCGAAAAGTTCTTTATTTGAGCATTTCTCTGACGCTGCTCAACGTTTAGGCGTTTATACGACACAGGATTATGTGACGATCATGCGCGGATTGATCAGTGATTGGAATATTGAAAATATGACGGGATTAAATGAAACGGCAGAAAAGGCACGTGATTACGTAGCTAATTTGCCAGCCCGTTTAGAAAAATTAGCAGATCGAGTTAAGGTGCCTGAGTTAGCGTATCCTTTCTCTTGGATTGCCTAAATATGTCGAAGAAGTTATCCATGGATGAGCTGAATAGGCTCGACGTTTCTACTTATAAAACCACGGAAAAAAATTCCCTTATGTGATCGTTTTAGATGACATCAGGAGTATGAATAACATTGGCTCCGCTTTTCGAACAGGGGATGCCTTTAAATGCGCCGCGATACACTTGTGTGGCATTACTGCGCAACCACCTCACAGAGAAATTTCTAAGACCGCTTTGGGGGCAGATGAATCAGTAGACTGGCTTTATTTTGCCGATGCGGCAGACAGTCGCAAGGCATTACGAGAGGCAGGTTATCAAATCGTCTGTGTGGAACAAGTTCAAGGTTCTGTGTCGCTAGAAAAATTCAACCCTATTCATGATCAAAAGTATGCTTTCGTTTTCGGAAACGAAGTTTTTGGCGTAAACGATGCCTGGATTCAGGAGGCAGATTTTAGTTTGGAGATTCCTCAATTTGGGACTAAACATTCGTTGAATGTTTCTGTGAGTATGGGTGTAGTGATCTGGGATTGGGATTTTGTCTCTAAAATTATCGCCTAAATTCATTCATCATTTGTACGTTGCGTTCATCCTTTTACCAGGATTTGAACGCAATTTTTGTTTAAATTCGTTTCATTAAATTCAATTTATGATACTATCTATTCAAAACGTGGTAAAGCGGTATGCTGAACACACAGCGCTAGCTGGGGTAAGTTTAGAGATACCGAAGGGGCAGATTTTTGGCCTATTAGGTCCGAACGGTGCCGGGAAAACATCGCTTATTCGAATTATCAATCAAATAACAGCACCGGATGAAGGTCAGGTGATTTTTGATGGTGAATTGTTGCAGCCTAAACACGTCGAGCAGATCGGTTATTTGCCTGAGGAGCGCGGTTTATACAAGAAGATGAAGGTAGGGGAGCAGTTGATGTATTTAGCGCAATTAAAGGGACTTTCTAGGACAGAGGCACAGAATCGATTAAAGGATTGGTTTATTCGTTTGGATATTAAAGATTGGTGGAATAAACCGGTAGATGATCTTTCCAAAGGAATGCAACAAAAGACCCAGTTCATCGCCACTGTTGTGCATGAGCCTAAA
>JBEBBJ010000018.1:0-25268 GCA_041158445.1 Bacteroidota bacterium | reverse complement strand
TCCTCTTGAAATGGTCTTTAAACGATCAAAAAAGTCAAATACAACCTCTGATAAAGGCATATCAAAAGTCAACTCCACGCGGTCAGTTGTCAAATAAATTTGATTCACTAAAATACCCCGCTTATCCATACAAAGACTCATAATGACCCCTGTATACTCAGATTTTGTAATTATTTGCGCCTTAATGTAAGGCTCTTCAATGGTGTCGATTAAGTTTGTCTCGGGTAAATCAGCAGGAGCAGACACCCACATTTCTTCCTTAGCCGTAGTTAATACCTTGAATTTCACCGAAGGAACAGTTGTAATGACTGTCATATCAAATTCACGCTCTAGGCGCTCTTGCACAATTTCCATGTGCAACATGCCTAAGAATCCACAACGGAAACCAAATCCTAAAGCGGCAGATGTTTCAGGTTCCCAAACTAAGGAAGCATCATTTAATTGAAGCTTCTCCATCGCATCGCGTAAATCTTCAAACTCTGAAGTTTCCACTGGATAGATTCCGGCAAATACCATCGGTTTAACTTCTTCGAAACCTTGAATTGCGGAAAGGGTAGGGTTAGCTACGTGTGTAATTGTATCACCCACCTTCACTTCTTTCGCTTCTTTGATACCAGAAATTAAATACCCTACATCCCCTGTTTTAATGATTTGTTTAGGCTCTTGTTCTAGACCTAAGGTTCCAATCTCATCTGCGTAATACTCTTTGCCCGTATTAATAAATTTAACTCTGTCTCCTTTTTTAATTTCACCGTTATATACACGGAAAATTACCTCAATACCACGATAGGAGTTGAAGGTAGAGTCAAAGATTAAAGCTTGTAATGGAGCTTCAGGTTCTCCTTTAGGTGCAGGAATACGCTCTACCACTGCATCAAGAATATCTTGAATACCGATACCCTCTTTACCAGAGGCGTGTATAATATCTTCTTTTTTACAACCAATCAAATCGATGATTTGATCAGAAACTTCCTCAGGCATGGCGCCAGGTAAATCAATTTTATTTAAAACAGGAATGATTTCTAAATCATGGCTGATGGCTAAATATAAATTGGAAATTGTTTGAGCTTCAATACCCTGAGACGCATCTACAATCAATAATGCACCTTCACAGGCTGCAATAGAACGTGATACCTCATAAGAGAAATCGACGTGTCCAGGTGTATCAATTAAGTTGAAAGTATATAATTCCCCGTCTTTGGGATACTGCATTTGAATCGCGTGCGATTTAATCGTAATGCCACGTTCGCGCTCTAAGTCCATATCATCGAGCAACTGATTCATCATATCGCGTTTCTGAACGGTATTGGTGAACTCAATTAATCGATCGGCTAAGGTACTTTTACCGTGATCAATATGGGCAATAATGCAAAAATTACGCAGGTGTTTCATATAGATTTTTTTCTCCTTAGGGCTTCCCTAAAAACTAAGCTACAAATATAGCCAAAACAAGGCATTTAACCCGTTTTATTGATTCATTAAATCTTCAATTTCCTCCCAATGCAAGGGAATATTTTTCATTAGATTCGTATTCTTTCCTTTCTGAATGACTAGGTTGTTTTCCAAACGAATACCTAAACCTTCTTCTTGAATATAAATACCGGGTTCACAGGTTAAAACCATTCCCTCTTGAAAAGGTTTGTATTTATCCCAAACATCGTGCACATCTAATCCTAAATGATGTGCCACGCCATGCATGAAATATCTTTTAAATAATGGAGTAGCTGGATTTTGCTTTTCTATATCAGCACGTGTAAATAAACCTAAATCGATCAGTTGCCCTTCCATGAAACGCTCAACCTCTTTTTGGTAATCTACCCAAAACACACCCGGCTGCATAATTTCAGTCGCATAATCTAATACGGCATGCACTGCCTGATATACTTGTTTTTGACGTGGTGAGAAACGACCATTTACTGGAATCGTTCGCGTCATATCCGCATTATAGTTTGCATAGGATGCTCCCACATCTAATAGAAGCATATCTCCATCTTTACATGGCAAGGCGTTATCGATGTAATGTAGCACACAAGCATTAGCACCTGAAGCAATAATAGGTGTATAGGCAAAGCCTTCAGATCGATTTCGAGTAAATTCATGAATGAATTCTGCTTCAATTTCGTATTCTGTAACACCTGGTTTCGTAAAATTTAAAACCCGACGAAATCCTTTTTCTGTAATATCACACGCTACTTGTAGTGCCTGTAATTCTTCAGGCTCTTTTTGCATTCTTAAATCACTTAAAATAGGAGCGAGGCGCCCTATTGCATGATTAGGATACAATTCACGAAGTGAAATTCCCAAACGAGCATTCTGCGTTTGAACAACCGAGGCATTCCTTAAATGCTCGTTATCGGTTAAATACAAATGATCGGCAGAATAGATTAAGGTCTTTAGCAGGCTATCGAAATTACTCGTCCATTGAATGTTTTTAATCCCAGAAGTCTGCGTCGCCTCTTCTTTGGTATACTTATGACCTTCCCAAATCTCAATCAACTCAGATGTTTCTCTAACAAAGGCAATTTCTCGCCATTGTGCTTCAGGAGCATCTGGATACAATATCAAAAAGGATTCCTCTTGATCTAAACCGGACAAATAAAACAAGTCACTATTCTGACGAAAGCCCATCGTTCCATCGGCGTTCGTGGGCATAATATCATTAGAACTAATGACCACGATCGATTTTGGAGGCAATTGAGCGTATAATTTCGCACGATTCTTTTTAAATAATTCCGCAGAAAAAGGAGTGTAGCGCATCTTATTTTCGACAAACGTAAATGATTTCTTCTAAAGGCAGAGCCATTCTCTTGCTCTCTTCTAATCCTAATTTTTCAATCAGATTCACCTGTTCCACTTTGAAACCTGAATTTTCTAATTGAGATCCATAATCACGTCCATAGATACGTAAGTGATCATCTTGTAAGAAATGAATTTCTCGCTCTCTTGGATCTGTAATGCTCGCATCTTCGTAGGTAGTGGCTAGATCGTATCGTTGAGGGCTTTGGCACAAAGCAAAACCAGTTGGTTTCAAAACACGGCGAATTTCCTGCATACAGCGCACATCATCCTTCACATGTTCTAAAACGTGATTACAAAAAACAGCATCAAAAGAATTATCTGGAAAAGGAATATCATGCAAATCCATCTTCACTTTTGCTAATGGACTCTCAATATCAGCAGTAATATACTGATCTCTCAAATGCTTCTCAAATCGATCGATAAAGCAGTATTCAGGAGCAATATGCAATAATTTAGGCTTATCCGTAAAAAAGGCAGTCTCGTTTTTTAAGTATAAATACATCAATCGATGACGCTCTAAACTTAAACAAGAAGGACAAAGTGCATTTTCACGTGGAGTTAAACGACCATAAGGTAGAAAATGACTAAAAGAATGATCACAAACAGGGCAATGTACCTTATTTCCTCGCAAGAAAATGCTGTAAATTTTGATTAACCGATGTGCAAATAATTGAATGAATTTTCTTGGGATAAATCGTAAAACCCAGCTAATGATGTATTTCATAGAAACAAAAAAAGGGAAGGCTTCCATGTTGAATACCTTCCCTTCAAAATTAAGAAATTAATTACATTTTTCTTAACCAAATATTGCGGAAGCTAACTGCATTCCCGTGATCTTGTAAACTGATTGGTCCAGGTCCGTGAACTGGATTCAAAGGTTGACCGATGTATTCTGTTGTACCTTGAATCTTCGTGTGATTTTGAACTACAATTCCATTGTGGATAACCGTCACATAAGCTGGGGTTTCAATACCACCATTCGTTGTAAATACAGGTGCCGTGTAAATGATGTCATAAGTATTCCAATCACCCATTTTTGATGTAGCATTTACTAAAGGAGGTGTTTGTTTGTAAATAGCACCTGCCTGACCATTACGGTAAGTTGGATTTTGATACGAGTTCATTACCTGAACTTCATACATCCCCTGCATAAAGACACCACTATTTCCTTTTCCTTGGCTTTTTAACGTCTCTGGCTCGATAGGGGATTGCCATTCAATGTGCAATTGGTAATTAGTAAATTTCTCTTTTGTGGAGATATTTCCTTTTCCTCCTACTACAGTCATTTTTCCATCAGCCACTTTCCAAGCCGCCGGTGAGCCATCTTTCGCAGACTCCCAATTATCTAAATTTTTCCCATCAAACAATACAATGGCATCAGATGGAATGGCTCCAGGAGTAACCACTGGGATGCTTGGCTCCCAATATTCCGTGTCATTTGGGTTAGTTGGATTAGGCTTTACATGACGGTGATCTTGTGCCTGTGTAAAACTGATAGAAGCTAAAAATAGCCCTGAAATTGCAAATAATGTCTTTTTCATTGTTGAATAGGATTGGATCGAGCATAAAAAAACCGGCATAAACCGGTTTCAATTTAAAGAATATTATTCTTATTTAGCAAAGCTAGCTTTGATAGCTTCTACATCAACTAATTTAATAGTTGGTCTTGCTTTTAAGATTTTGATAGCTGCAACCTTGTTGTTAGCTACTGCTTTATTTCTTCTGTCTTTACGTTTTAGTCTAGTTACTGCCATGTCTTTGATAATTTGGTTTGCAAAAATAGGTAAAATCGACTATTATCAAAAATATTATGGCATAATTAATTAAATTTGTTTTTTTTAATATGATGCAGAAACCAGCAAACGCAAGAGGAACTAGGGATTTTGGCCCTTCTGAGATGGCAAAACGTAATTACGTTTTTGACATTATAAAGACTCATTTTCAAGGTTTTGGCTTTCAAGCAATTGAAATAAGATTTTAAATAGTGGTGATTATTTGTCCAAAGTTTCTCCTTCTGACATCGACGCAGGTGCTAAATCTCTGACCACAAAAATATCCGAAAAAGGTCTTCGCTACGATTTAACCGTTCCATTTGCTCGTTTTGTTGCAATGAATCGCAATGATTTGGCTTTCCCATTTCGTCGCTACCAAATTCAACCCGTTTGGCGTGCTGATCGTCCTCAACGTGGTCGTTACCGCGAGTTTTATCAGTGTGATGCAGATATTATTGGATCTGATTCCTTAGTAAATGAAGCAGAGTTAATTGCTTTGTTTCAGTCTATTTTTACCTCTTTAAAATTACGTGTAAATCTCTATTTGAATTCCCGTAAGATATTAGCTGGCATTGTAGATACATTAGGAGAAAGCGCTCGTTTCGTTTCTTTTGCTGTCGCATTAGACAAATTAGATAAGATTGGTTGGGATAAAGTAGCTGATGAATTAGTTCAGAATGGTTTTAGTACTGAAAAGGTAGAGGCATTAAAAGAGCTTGTTTTATTTGATGGAACTAATGAGGCTAAATTAGTAAAATTAACTTCGTTTTTTGGAACGAATGAAACTGGATTACAGGGTTTAGCCGAAATTAAAGAAGTTTTGAATCTTTCGGAAACTAATGGATTTTTAAACGATAATCTAGTATTCGATTACAAATTAGCTCGTGGATTGAGTTATTATACTGGATTGATTTACGAAGGTAAGGCTGTCGATTTACCATTTGGTTCAATCGTAGGTGGTGGGCGTTACGATGATCTGACTAGTTCATTCGGTTTGCCTAATATGTCAGGTGTGGGTATTTCATTTGGGATTGAACGTATCTTAGACGTGATGGAAGAGCTTTCGCTTTTCCCAGAAATCTCTACCAGTGCAAGTGCTATCCTCTTCACTTATTTTGATGTGGATGGTCGCAAAGCTGCTTTAGGGATGGCTAATGAATTACGTAAAGTAGGAATCCCTTCAGAAGTATATCCGGATGTTGCTAAAATCAAGAAATCATTTGAGTTTGCTGACAAGAAAAAAATAGCATTTGTAGCTGTAATAGGGGAGTCTGAGCTAAAAGAAGGAAAAGCTTCCGTTAAGAACATGAAAAATGGAGAACAGAACCTGCTCTCCATCTCTGAAATCATCACATTATTGAAGTAATTTCTATCTCCAAGCTTTGAATTGATTAATCAATCCATTGGTGCTAGAATCGTGTGAATTAATTTTCTCTTCATTTTCTAATTCTGGTAGAATTGAATTAGCTAATTGCTTTCCTAATTCTACACCCCATTGGTCATAACTGAAAATATTCCAAATCACGCCCTGAACAAAGATTTTGTGTTCATACATCGAGATTAATGATCCTAAGGTATGTGGATCGATTTGCTTCACTAGGAACGAGTTCGTAGGCTTATTTCCTTCAAACACCTTAAATGGAGCTAATTTCTCAATCTCTGCTTCATTCAAGCCCGCTTTTTGCAATTCGGCAACAACCACCTCTTTTGATTTTCCATTCATTAATGCCTCTGTCTGTGCGAAGAAATTAGACATCAATAAAGTGTGGTGATTACCTATTTTGTTATGTGTTACCGCAGGTGCAATAAAATCGGCAGGAATCAATTGCGTTCCTTGGTGGATTAATTGATAAAATGCATGTTGGCCATTCGTTCCTGCTTCTCCCCAAATAACAGGACCAGTTGCATAATTCACTCGTTTCCCTGAACGGTCTACCGTCTTACCATTCGACTCCATATCACCTTGTTGGAAATAGGCAGCAAAACGGTGCATATATTGATCATACGGAAGAATTGCGTGCGTAGGAGCATTAAAGAAATTCACATACCAAATACCTAATAAACCTAGAATAACTGGAATATTTTTGTCTATAGAAGCACTAGCAAAATGAGAATCCATCGCCTCAGCACCCGCTAATAAAGCCTCAAAATGATCAAATCCTACGGAAAGGCAAATAGACAAACCGATGGCAGACCATAAAGAATAACGTCCACCTACCCAATCCCAGAAGACGAACATATTGGCTGTATCTATGCCAAATTCAGCCACAGCCTTTGTATTCGTAGATAAGGCTACAAAATGCTTTGCTACGGCTGCATTATCTTTAGCCGCCGCCAAGAACCAATCTCTAGCCGAGAAGGCGTTAGCCATTGTTTCCTGTGTAGTGAACGTTTTAGAGGCAATTAAGAATAATGTTGTTTCCGGATTGACCTTCTTTAATGTCTCAGCGATATGTGTACCGTCTACATTACTGACGAAGTGAACATTTAAACGCGTTTTATAGGGTTTTAAGGCCTCCGTCACCATTACTGGACCTAAATCAGATCCACCGATACCGATGTTTACCACATCCGTGATTTGTTTGCCAGAGTATCCTTTCCAATCGCCTGAAATGACGCGATTAGAAAAGTCTTTCATTTGAGCTTTTACTGCTTGAATTTTAGGGATAATATTTTCGCCATCTACTACTACAGAGGAAGATGCTTTAGCTCTAAGTGCCGTATGCAATACAGAGCGACCTTCTGTTTGATTAATTTTATCTCCTTTAAATTGTGCTTTAATCGCATCTTCTAAACCACATTCTTTCGCTAATTGAATAAGCGATTGAAAACTTTTCTCATCTATTAGGTTCTTTGAGTAATCAAAGAAAATGGATTGGAAGGTTTGGCTATATTTTTCTTGTCTAGCGGCATCCTCTTTAAATAACTGAGCTATTGTAGTGGAAGCTAGACGTGATTGATCTAATTGAAGTGCTTTATAAGCGGAGGTACTTGTGAAATTAATCGTAGATAACATGCGGATGATATTAATGAACTGCAAAAATACGGTTTTAAACATAAAAATGCCAAAATCCACACGGAATGAATTTTGGCATTTAAATAAATTCTAGAGAATTAAAGATTCGGTTGTGGTGTCTTGCGTAAATAAGGTTTCACGGAAGTAAATCCTTTAGGGAATTTTGCCACCGCATCTTCATTAGAAACTGCTGGTACAATGATTACATCTTCACCATTTACCCAATCCGCTGGTGTTGCTACCTGGTAATTAGCCGTTAATTGTAAAGAATCAATGACACGTAGAATCTCTGTAAAATTACGTCCTGTAGAAGCAGGGTAGGTTAACGTTAATTTGATCTTCTTGTCCGGCCCAATCACAAATACCGAACGAACGGTAGCTTTTTCTGATGCATTTGGGTGAATCATATCGTAAAGAAGTGCGACCTTCTTCTCAGGATCTGCAATAATGGGGAAATTCATTTTAACGGAATTTACCTCTTCAATATCCGGTACCCACTTGTTGTGTGAATCTAAACTATCAACAGATATGGCAATAGGCTTCACATTTCTTTTCTGAAACTCACCATTTAATAAGGCCGTTTTGCCTAATTCTGTTGTACAAACAGGTGTAAAGTCAGCCGGGTGGCTAAACAACAATACCCAAGAATCACCGATAAACTCATGGAAGTTAATGTGACCTAATGTCGTATCCGAACTAAAGTCGGGTGCGATGTCTCCTAATCTTAATGACATAATGGTAGGGGTTTAAATAATGAAAACTAGTTTGTCTACCAAATATATAGATTAATATAAACTAAAAAAAGCAATCCTAAAATAAGA
This sequence comes from Bacteroidota bacterium, assembly GCA_041158445.1. GTDB lineage: Bacteria > Bacteroidota > Bacteroidia > Cytophagales > Spirosomataceae > Aquirufa. The sequence continues at coordinate 16,860 of JBEBBJ010000018.1, read as the reverse complement.
TTGCTTTTAACATTACACTTCATCAACAAACTAAAAACCAAATTAATTAAAATGCTGTAGGAGAAGGATTCGAACCTCCAAGGTGCAGTTAGCCGCGACACAGAACTGATTTAGTGGTCAACCCATTATGCCGTGTTTATCCTGAACTCACCACCCCCGAGACAGGAGGGCACGTCTGCCAATTTCATCACCCTACAGTGAAAATTATTACCTTTGCAATAATTAGTAGGACAAATATAAAAGGAGATTTTATATTTTTCACAAATTTTCAATAAAAAATGTCTTTTTTTGCATAATTTTTAATTCGAAGCTTAAATATTTACAAATATTAAATGGAAAAGAAGTTTGAACTTGATCCTTTGGACTATAAGATTTTAGAAATTCTAGTCAAAGATGCTAACCTTCCGTATACCGAGATTGGTACGCGTCTCGATGTTTCTGGAGGTACCGTTCATGTTCGGATGAAAAAAATGGAATCCATGGGTATTGTAAAAGGGGCTCAATTATTAATTGATTATTCCAAAATAGGGTGGGATATAACGGCCTTTCTTGGGATCTACTTGGACAAAAGTAGTCTATACGAGGATGTGGCAAAGCAGCTAGAACAAATCCCAGAAGTGGTTAATATTCATTACACAACAGGTATTTATTCTATTTTTGCTAAAATCATCTGCCGGGATACGCAACATTTACGGGAAGTATTACACGATAAAATTCAACGAGTTACAGGTATTCAGCGTACAGAAACATTTATCTCTCTAGAGGAAAGCCTAATCAGAAATACGCCTTTATTTTAACTGTTTAGAATAATTCTAAACTAAGTCTATTTTATTTGAGTCTCATTTCGAGACAGATGAAGCTCCCATTGGTCTTAGTGAATCGATTATTCATTTTATCTCTGATAAAAAGAATGAACCGGATTGGATGCGAGAATGGCGTTTATCTGCTTATCGCTACTGGAGAACACTTCAGGAGCCTGATTGGGCGAATTTATTGTACACTCCGGCTAAATACGATGAGTTGAAATATTATTCAGCGCCTGTTCAAAAAAAGCAATTGAATTCATTGGATGAAATTGACCCAGAACTTCGTCGTACGTTCGAGAAATTAGGTATTTCCTTAGACGAGCAAAAGCGTCTTTCTAATGTAGCCGTCGATGCCGTAATTGATTCGGTTTCTGTTGCTACTACTTTCAAGGAGACTTTAATGGAGAAAGGTGTCATCTTTTGCTCTATCTCAGAGGCCATCAAAGAACATCCTGAATTGATCAAGAAATACTTGGGATCTGTGGTTCCAGTAAAAGATAATTACTTCGCTGCGCTTAATAGTGCCGTATTTTCAGACGGATCCTTCTGTTATATTCCAAAGGGTGTTCGTTGCCCAATGGAATTATCCACTTATTTCCGTATAAATGCATCAGGTACTGGTCAATTTGAACGCACGCTAATTGTGGCGGAAGATGAGTCTTATGTTTCGTATTTAGAAGGTTGTACGGCACCCATGCGTGATGAAAATCAATTGCACGCCGCGGTTGTAGAGATTTATGTACATAAAGGTGCAGAGGTGAAGTATTCTACCGTTCAAAACTGGTATCCAGGTGATAAAGAAGGGAAGGGCGGTATTTACAACTTTGTAACGAAGCGTGGTATTTGCGATGGGGCTCATTCAAAATTATCTTGGACACAGGTAGAAACAGGTTCAGCTGTAACTTGGAAATACCCATCGGTTATCCTAAAAGGAGACTATTCTATCGGAGAATTCTATTCTGTAGCCGTAACAAATAATTACCAACAAGCAGATACAGGGACAAAAATGATTCACTTAGGGAAGCATTCTAAGTCACGTATCGTTTCTAAAGGTATTTCAGCAGGTTTCTCTCAGAATTCCTACCGTGGTTTAGTGCAAGTAGCTCGTAAGGCAGATGGATCTAAGAATTTCTCACAATGCGACTCCTTATTATTGGGAGATAAATGTGGTGCACATACTTTCCCATACTTAGAAGTGAAAAACAATACTGCTTCCGTAGAGCACGAAGCGACTACGTCTAAGATTGGTGAAGATCAAATTTTCTATTGCAATCAACGTGGCTTGAGTACAGAAACAGCCATTGCCTTAATTGTAAATGGATATGCGAAAGAAGTATTGAATCAATTACCGATGGAATTCGCCGTAGAAGCTCAAAAGCTTTTAGCTATTTCATTAGAAGGTTCGGTAGGATAAACTATTTTATTCCTCCCGTATGGATGGCCACTAGTTTCGAATCAGGAGCTATGTGGCCATTTTTTATATGATCAACTAGAGCATAGAACATTCGACCCGTATAAATGGGCTCTATAGGTATCCTGTGTTTTTCACTGAAATCTTTACAGAATAAGTCTAAATCAGCATTCGATTTTGCGTATTTCCCAAAGATATAGTTATCGTCTAACTTTAAATTGGCGGCTGGAAAATCCAATAAATGATCTTCTATTTCAGCCTGGTTATTTAAAGTTAGAATGCCTGTAACCGGCACACTTGTGGTGCGTGCAATACCAATAACCGTTGCGCCAGTTCCCATGGCGCAATAAATAGCATCGCAGGAAGGTAATTCATGGACTAAATCATCCATTCCGTCTATCGCCAGTGAGCCATATCCTCCCTCTGGTATACAAAGGTAGTTATCGTACTCATTTGGAATTTCTTTATCACGATAAAGTGACCGGGCCACGAAATGCAATTTCATACCCCAGTCGTTCATTTGTTTTAAATAGGAGTTGCTTGTGACATTTAATTCCTCCCCTCGCACGATTCCAACCGTAGGAATACCTAGTGAATGTCCTACGAAGGCAAGAGCAAATAAGTGATTGGAATAGGCTCCTCCAAAACTAAGTATCCCAGAATGTTCGTTTAATGAGAAGGTTTGGATATAATTTTTTAATTTGCGCCACTTATTTCCCGATATGATGGGATGAATGAGGTCATCTCGTTTGACAAACACTTGAATTCCTTTTGAATTCCAGCATTCATCAAATATCTCCTCCATCGGTGAAGGTAGGTTTAACGCGTTAAATTCAAAGTTTGTTATGTCCATCAATCCAGAAATGAATGCTCCAGATTCCGAAGAGGAAGATGACTTGTTTGAGCATTATAATTTCACCGTTGACAAAGGTCAGCAATTACTGAGAATCGACAAATATTTGATGATTAAAATTGCAGGCACTAGCCGCAATAAGATTCAAGTAGGAATTGACGCGGGATCGGTGAAGGTGAATGGTGGATTAATTAAGTCTAACTACCGGGTTAAGCCTTTAGACAATATAAGCGTCTCTTTTGCAACGCCTCCTAGAGACAAAGAAGTATATCCTGAAGACATACCGATTGATATTATCTATGAGGATGATCAACTTATTTTAGTCAATAAATCACCAGGAATGGTGGTACATCCCGCTCAGGGGAATTGGTCAGGTACTTTAGTGAATGGTTTATTATTTCATTGCCAAAATCTGCCCGGACAAAAAGATATAAGACCAGGACTTGTGCATCGCATCGATAAGGATACCTCAGGTATTTTGGTGATAGGTAAGACCGAATTTGCCTTGAATTTTCTAGGTCAACAGTTCTTCGAACATAGTATTGAAAGAACGTATTATGCTATTTGTTGGGGAGTTCCCAAAGAATTGAAGGGCACTATTCGGAGTAAAATAGGCAGAAGTCCGAAGGATAGAAAGATACAAGCTATTTTTCCTGAAGACTCAGAATACGGAAGAATTGCCATCACACATTATGAGGTGATGGAAACCTTTGGTTTTGCTTCTTTTGTCAAGTTTAAACTGGAAACGGGCCGAACCCATCAAATTAGAGCTCATTTTCAATCAATTGGTCACCCCTTGTTTTCTGATAGTACCTATGGCGGAGATAAAATTCGCTATATGTCCTCAATGGCAAGTTTTAAATCCTTTATTGATAATGCCTTTAAAATTTGTCCTCGTCAGGCATTACACGCCTATTCTTTAGGCTTTATTCACCCCATCACCAATGAATTCATGCAATTCGAGCAAGAGTTCCCAGAAGACTTTTTAACCTTATTAACTAAATTAAGAGCGATCAATGGATAAGATTAATATACGTAGAGCCACCAAAGAAGATATTGGACTAGTTCGTGATTTAGTGATGGAATTGGCCATTTTTGAGAAGGCACCTGAAGAAGTAACTTCTAGTTTAGCTGATTATGTTCAAGAGGGTTTTTCAGATAGTCCCTTATTCACGGCTAATCTGATTTATTTGAATGATGAATTAGCTGGATTTTCCTTATGGTATTACCGATTCTCGACTTGGAAGGGGAGACGTTTTTATTTAGAGGATTTGTATATCAAAGAAGCTTACAGAGGAAAAGGTTTGGGTAGAAAGCTTATCAATGAGGCCATTGAAGAAGCTAAAAGAATGAAATGCACAGGTATGATGTGGCAAGTATTGGACTGGAATCAGCCTGCCATTGATTTTTATAATACCTTAGGCGTGAAAATGGATGCCGGCTGGCTAAATGTCCATTTGGATTTATAATGATCCTCTATCGATGAAATAAAATTCATTCGATTCGCGTCCTTTTTCACGGTTAATGATCATTTGTGCAGCTCTTTCGCCCATTTTGCTGAAGTCATTGGATATAACTGAGATACCCTCAGCGATGATTTCCTTTAGTGGTGTATCATCGTAGGAGATGATGCCAATATCTTTCCCTGGTTTAAGTTTGTTTTTAGTTGTCCAATTGATCATTTTGATCAAATCATACTCTCTAAAAACGATATAAGCCTGATTTGTCTGTAATTCGTAATCGTCATCTAAATCAGGTATAATATCAAATTCTAAGCCATTCTCGGTGCAGAAATTAGTAAATCCTTGTATGATACCATCTGGTGTATATTGGAAGCTTTTGGAACTAAGGACCAGGTTGATTTGTCCATATTTTTTAACCTTATCTAGCGACTGAGTTAAACCTTGGTAGATATTGGTCTCAAAGTTTTGGTACAAAATAGAATAATCATCACTAAACTCCTTAATGTCAATATCTAATACCAAAAGTTTGTCCTTCGGAATTTTAGATACAATCTTAGCCACGCTTTTATTAAAGTGGGGCAATATGATATAGTGATTGTATTTGCCTAAGTTATTCGTGATTAATTCCTCAAATAATTCGATATCATGGTAATGAAAGAATAAATTATGACTTACGTCATCACCTAAATTTTGAATGATACTCTCATACAAAATCTCCTTGTAGGGAGTTAAAGCATCCATCAAGATGAAAACGCGTAGCGCATTCTTCGTATTTGTACTAGAAACGTAGAAGCCCTTTCCGTGATGCGAGCTTATTAATCCCTTTTCTCTTAGGTCATCGTATGCCTTCGTAACAGTCATTCGAGCCATATTGAACTCACTAGCTACCTTATTAATGGAAGGCAATTGCTTTCCATGCTCTAATAAGCCGGAATTAATACCATCAATTATACCATCAATTAATTGTTGGTATTTAGGTTTGCTGCTGTTCGGATCGAAGTATAACATAGGTATTTTCCTTAGTGCATAATGATTGATTGTTCGATATCTTCCAAATTTGCGCCTTTTGTCTCAGGCATCATAATGGCTACATACGCTAATTGGGCTACCATCATCACCGCGAAGAAACCGAAAATAAGAGTTCCGCCATACGATTCTGTAAAAAGAGGGAAGAAGTTTGCCACTAATGCAGCAAATACCCAGTGAGTTAAAGAACCCCATGCCATTCCAGAAGCTCTAACCGAGTTAGGAAATATCTCTGAGATAAATACCCATATTACGGATCCTTGACCAATGGCATGCGACGCAATAAAGGCAAAAATATAAATAGGAACATAGGTATAAGACTCCGTATAAAACGCATAGGCGATTAAACTCAACGTTACTATATACCCAATTGAACCAATAAACATCAAAATACGGCGACCCACACGATCAATTAAATACCAACCTAGTAGGGTGAAAAGTAAATTAGCGATTCCAATTCCTGCAGTAGATAATAGAGCAGACTCTTTTCCTAAACCTGTTAGTTCATAGATTCTAGGTGCATAATAAATGATGGCATTAATTCCTGACATTTGATTAAAGAAGGCAAATAAGAAGGCTAAGGTTAAAGGCCAAACAAATTTGCCAGAGAACAAGCGCTCTTGTGTCAAATTCTTATTTGCATTCGTTTGAATGCGGTTAATAGTCTCCTCTGGATTTGGATCCGCTAATTCTAACACTTTGCGAGCTCCCGCTAAATCGCTGCGCTTTAAGAGTAAAAATTGAGGCGTTTCAGGAGTCAAAAGAATCAAAATTGAGAATAATAAAGAGGGTAGGGAAACCACTCCTAACATGATTCGCCAATCATTTTCCATTCCTTGAATGAAGTAATTAGAAACGTATGCAATCAAAATACCTAAAACGATATTTAATTGAAAGGAGATAACAAGTTTACCTCTATGTTTTGCAGGGGCTATTTCTGAAATGTAGATAGGTGCTACTACGGAAGAAGCACCAATACCTAAACCTCCTAAGAATCTAAAAAGCATGAATAAATTCACATCTGGTGCAATTGCAGCCCCTATAGATGAAATGAAAAAGCTTAAGCCAATCCAAAATAGGGTCTTCTTACGACCAAATAAATCCGCCGGAATTCCTCCTAAAGCAGCACCTATCACGGTACCATATAAGGCAGCAGCAATAGCCAATCCATGCGTAAATGAATCTAGATGCCACAATTGTTGAATAGCTAATTCCGCGCCAGAGATAACGGCAACGTCCATTCCAAATAATAGGCCACCTAAACCAACGGTGATCGACCAAAAAATTACGTGTTTGTTCATACGATTTATATTCCTTACAAAATTTATAAATTTTATGGGATATAAATTGTAAAATTTGGACAATTATGAATTCTTCCGAAATATGGACGTATAATGAAGTAAATGTTCAGGCGAAATGTATTGTTTGAATTCGTCAATGAACTCTGAATTCTTCATTTCAAATAGACTATTCTTCAGGCTTTTGGGCGTTTTACCTGTGTATTTCTTGAATTCATTTATAAAATGCGCCGAGTCATAATATCCCAGTTGATCTGCTAAATCTTGGCTTTTGATATCCTTGGAGGATGCAAATAACGCCAGTGATTGATTCACCCGCTTAATTTGAACATACTCTTTGGGACTTATACCGAGTACTTCTTGAAACAAACGAGATAGGGTTTTGTAAGAAGCAGTGGACTCGGATTCTATTTCATCAAGCCACATTAATAGCTTGATGTATTTCTTCGCCTGTTTATCGATAAGGTGAGCAAGTAAAAAAGCTTCTATTTGTTCACACCTCTCGTTAAAGTTCATTGAAGAATTTAATGCTGGAAGCATTGAGAAAATACTGTCTGCATCAGTACTCAGATTATTTGTAGCAGCAACTGGAGACGTTAAAAAGGGATATAATCCACCAGCCCTAAATTTAACCCCGAAAATATGAATGCCAGGTTGATGTTTGTAAAAATTAGGCGCTTGATGCAAACCCTCTAATTGTATCCCATTTATCGATTTAAAATTAGATGTATTTGCATGGGAGCGATAATAATCTTTTCCAAAAGAATAGGTTAATACCGCCTGATCTTCCGGAAAAATAGTCTCAATTTCATAAGGAATAATACCCGATTCGTCCACCTGTTTTTCCCACAAGTGATCAACAAAAGGCGCTAATGCTTCAGACGGTTTACGGTATTCGATAATCATTTAGCTGAGGCAAAAGTTTTTGAAATAAATGCTGCAACAAAACCCAAAATCACAAGTAGATATAGTGCTTTATCTAAACCAACAAAATCAGATAAATACCCAATAATTATGGGACCTAATAGAAATCCAATATAAGCAATCGTAGATACGCCTGCTATCGCGATAGAAGGCATGATTTCTTTTTGATTTCCAGCCTGAGAATAGACTAATGGTACGATGGTTGAAATCCCCAAACCAATAATAAAACATCCTCCTATCTTAAAATAGACTGAGGGGGCCAATAAAGTAATTAGCATACCGACGCTCAAGAGTAGGCCATTTAATACTAGTATCGAACTAATTCCGTATTTTAAAGATATTTTATCCCCCATAAATCGGCCAATCACCATGGCAGCTGCAAATGAAGAAAATCCTATTGTGATCGGGAATGTTGAATTTGGACTATATTCTTTAAAATACAAGGATATCCAATCAGCCATCGCTCCTTCACACAACATTCCACAAAAGGCTATTAACGATAATACGATTAAATAGGGTCCTAAATTAAAAATAGAGGATGCAGGTTTAGTTTCATCTTTGACTGGTTTGTCCGTCAATAAATTTCCAAAAATAAATGGTACTAAGGCCATGTTTAGACAAGCAATGATACTAAAGTGTTGAAAAGGACTATAATGTTCTTTTTCTAAATAACCTCCTAAGAAAGCGCCAGCCATTAGTCCAATGGAAAAAATAGCGTGAAAAGAGGACATAATAATTTTATTCATCTTAGCCTCTAAACTAACTACTTGTGTATTCATGGCGATATTCATAATATCACCAGACATCCCAAAGAAAAATAGTCCTATAAATAAGGTGTAAGCTGATGCGGCCAGACTTAAAGCTGGTATCACGATAACATACATCGCAATGGCCATCAATGATATCCATTTGGACGCATACTTGGTTAACAACCATCCAGCAATAGGTAGAGAGACTAAAGAACCAATGGGTAGTCCCATCAAAACGGTTCCTAATTCAGCATCGGATAACTGAAGAAATGACTTAAAATCCGGGATACGTGTAGCCCAAGTGGCAAAATTTAAACCACAAATAAAAAATAGAATACCAATACTAAAACGCGCCTTCTTCATTAATCTAACAAAAGTGATTCAATTTCCTTCCAATTATTTACCCGCTTAAAATCGTTGATATGTAAATTATGAGGGGCCGTAAATAGGAGAGGAGTCCCAGTGAACGTATGCAAATTTTTCTCGTGGTCATCAATCAAATAATCTGCTTGAATCATATGCTTATGCCCACAGAAAACGATGTGTCTCCAGGTAATAAATGGAAAGTGTTTTTCCATCCAAGTTAATTTCTCTTTTAAAGAATTGGGGAATTCAGTCGCTGCCGATACAATGAATATTTCATACTGCTTATGCAATTTTTCAACTACTTCGACCGCATCTTCATTTACTGGAATATTTTCAAAGAAGCCAGGTTCCCATAAAAATGAGTTGTGTTTCGTATAATGACCATAAAATTCCAACTTCAAGCTTTCGCTTCCATTCATTAATTCCTCATATGTATAGGAACTAGAAGTGACCTTATTAATCTTATCAATAATTACATGGGTTGTTTTAGCTAAAACGTCGTCCATGTCAATGGCAATTCTCTTCATGTGGTATTTCAAAAAAAAACTCCCCAAATATGGGGAGTTTTAAAGGATTAATCTAATTAAAATTACATCATTCCACCCATTCCACCGCCACCTGGCCCGTGTCCATGAGCTGGTTCAGCTGCTGGTTTGTCAGCAATCACACATTCTGTTGTTAACAACAAGCCTGCGATAGAAGCTGCATTTTCCAATGCTAAACGTGTAACCTTAGTAGGGTCAATAATACCCGCAGCGATCATATTTTCATATTTATCTTCACGTGCATTATATCCGAAATCATCTTTTCCAGCTTTCACTGCATTGATTACAACAGAACCTTCACCACCTGCGTTTGATACAATCGTACGTAATGGAGACTCCACTGCTTGACGGATGATATTGATACCAGTCAACTGATCTTCATTATCACCTTTCAGTTTGTCTAATGATTGAATAGCACGAATTAGCGCTACACCACCACCAGCAACGATACCTTCTTCAACTGCAGCACGAGTAGCATGTAATGCATCATCTACGCGATCTTTCTTTTCCTTCATCTCTACTTCCGTAGCAGCACCGATGTAAAGAATAGCTACACCACCAGATAATTTAGCTAAACGCTCTTGTAATTTTTCGCGATCGTAATCAGAAGTTGTATTCTCGATTTGAGCTTTAATCTGATTTACACGATTCTCGATATTGTCTTTTGAGCCAGCACCATTTACAATCGTTGTATTGTCTTTGTCAATGATTACTTTCTCCGCTTGACCTAAGTATTCGATCGTTGCATTCTCTAATTTGAATCCTCTTTCTTCAGCGATAACAGTACCACCCGTTAGGATAGCGATATCTTCTAACATCGCTTTACGACGATCACCAAAACCTGGAGCCTTAACAGCAGCCACTTTCAATGCACCACGCATTTTGTTTACTACTAAAGTAGCTAATGCTTCACCATCTACATCTTCAGAGATGATTAATAGGGGACGACCAGTTTGAGCAACTGCTTCTAATACTGGAAGTAATTCCTTCATAGAAGATACTTTCTTTTCTGAGATTAAAATGAATGGCTTTTCTAATTCAACCTCCATTTTATCTGTATTCGTTACGAAATAAGCAGATAAATATCCGCGATCGAACTGCATACCTTCTACCGTCTTTACTTCAGTCTCTGTACCACGAGCTTCTTCAACCGTGATAACACCTTCACGACCTACTTTCTCCATTGCTGAAGAAATCATCGTTCCGATTTCAGAATCGTTGTTTGCAGAAATAGTAGCAACCTGAGCGATTTCTTTAGAAGTAGTGATTGCGCGTGATTGTTTTTTCAAATCAGAAACGATAGCATCTACTGCTTTCTCGATACCGCGCTTCAAATCCATTGGATTAGCACCAGCTGCTACGTTCTTAGAACCAATAGTATAAATTGATTGAGCTAATACCGTGGCAGTTGTTGTACCATCACCAGCTTGATCAGCCGTTTTAGAAGCAACTTCTTTAACTAATTGAGCACCCATGTTTTCCACAGCGTCCTCTAATTCAATTTCTTTCGCAACAGAAACACCATCTTTTGTAATAGAAGGTGAACCGAACTTTTTATCAATGATTACGTTACGACCTTTGGGTCCTAATGTTACTTTAACCGCATTTGCAAGGGTATCAACCCCTCTTTTCATCTTTTCGCGCGCTTCGCTGTCGAAATATAATTCCTTTGCCATATGATTTTGTAATTAATGATTTGTTAAAATTATAAAACTGCAAAAATGTCAGACTCACGCATGATTAGGTAATCTTTACCGTCTATAGTGATCTCTGTTCCTGAGTATTTACCATACAAAACAGAATCTCCTACTTTAACCGTAATAGGCTCGTCTTTCTTTCCATTTCCCACCGCAACGATTAATCCTTTTTGTGGTTTCTCTTTCGCTGTGTCAGGAATAATAATACCAAATGCTGTTTTTTCTTCAGCTTGAGCTGGTTCTACAACAACCCGATCCGCTAAGGGCTTAATACTTAAATTTGACATGTGTTATAAATTTAATTTTTAAATTAGAGATAATACATCCATGCAAGCATGGCACAAAACCTTATACAATAATAATGCCAAAACTCATTGCTGAAATTTTGGCAGTATTAATCAAAAATATAGTCTAAAATCTTATTGCTTAGGAGCAACTGGAGCTGGTGCAACAGGTACAGATTTAGTTGCTGCCTTTTCTACGTTTACAGAAGTACTCGTTTCTGCTGTTCCTGATAAAGTGAAGTTAGTCGCTAAAACTAAAACTAAAATAGCGATAGAGAAACCCCACGTTAATTGCTCAACCAAGTCACCTGTTTTTTGTACACCAAACATTTGAGTAGCACCTGAAGAAGAAAACTCTCCGCTAATTCCACCACCCTTTGGATTTTGTACTAAAATAAGCACTACTAATAGAGCAGAAAAGATAATAATCAATGAAATCAATAAAGTAAACATATTTATTCTGTTAGTATTTTTTGTAATTCTTCAATTCGAGATGCAAAGTAAATCCTTTTTTCAGGTTTAATCAAACTTAACTTCTCATATAATTCAATCGCTTGTAAATATTTACCTTGCTTCGTTAGAAGTATAGCAATTGTTTCAGAGACAGGGAGTGAAAATTCCACCGCAGCTAAATCCTCAATTGGCTCATCGTCATCTCTACTTTTTTTAGGTTTTGATAGACTTGGCTGATTTTGAATAAACTGATCAATAATGGAATCCTGCAATGCTTTTATTTCTTCTGCCGGTTTCGATATAACTAATTCCTGCGATTCCTCTTCAATATCATACACGGATTGAAAATATTGCTTACGCTGTGTGGACAATAAAGCAATTCTTTGTTGTTTTAAAACTGAAAAGCGCTCATTCCATTGCAATAAATAAAAATAGGGGAAGGCAACTTTATCCTGCGATAAATCCGACTGATCGAAACGATCAATCTTATTTAATAAAAACCACAATTTCTGCGCTTTTGAGGAATTCATATTACCAATCACCGGCTATTTTATTAAACAAATCTAAGATAATTTGATCTACTAATTTAGGGATCAGTGTTTTTTCCACTTGTGAAAGTGTTTGGCTTTGAGGGAAATCCTGGTAAAAAGAGAATTCTTGTTCGAAGTTCTTATCCTCATCTAAGCGATTCGTTAACCGGAATTGAATACGTAAAGTAAGCCGATTTAAACCTGCTTTATCATCCCCGGTAGGGGCCTGTGGCGTTAATTCATAACCTGTAATACTCCCTTCAATGGTCAAATCAGGACTCTTATTATTAATTTTTAACGAAGTATTCCGTTGAAAATACTCCTTTAACTTTTCATTAATTTCCAAACTTAAATTGGCTGGTCCTCCGGCCGTTTCCATGCGGATATTGCTTACCTGTAAAGTCTTTAAATTAGGATCCAGACTTGCACCTTTAAAGCTATAACAAGAGCTAAGACCTACACTAACACATAGTATAACCAGAAAATTAATCCAATTCTTCCAAATCATATTGTTTGATTTTACGGTACAAGGTACGCTCTGAAATTCCTAAATCTTTAGCCGCGTATTTTCGTTTGTTCTTATTCTTCTTCAATGCACGAATAATAATCTCTTTCTCTTGTTTCTCTAATGAAAGAGTCACATCGTTAGCAGGAGAAATTACTTCTTCAAAAAGTGAATCTATTGGTTCTTCCTCAAATTTAGTTTCCTCTTGTGTATGAATAGGTAAAGATAAACCTGCAGAAGGACTAGGGATATCAGCGATATTTCGAACATCTTCGAAGATGGACATGTTATCGTGTAGAATCTCGTAGGCTTTTGATTGATCCGATTCAACCACCTTAAGTAATATCTTCTTTAATTCCGTTACATCGCGCTTTAAATCAAATAAGATCTTGTACAATATTTCTCTTTCATTCATCCCTTCAGGACCTGAAAAAGCATCTGATTTTACGACTGAATTCCCTAGTTTCGGTTCATTGAAGTCTAAATAATATTGAAGCTGCAATTCATCAATAATGCGATCGCCTACCTCTAAAACCGAAATTTGCTCTGCTAAATTCTTTAATTGACGAATATTACCTGGGAAACGTTGTTTTTGAAGTAGTTCTTTAGCCTCCTTCGTTAACATGATTGGTTTTACCCGATGTGATTCTGAAAAATCAGTTGTGAATTTTCTGAACAATAACTCAATATCATCGCCTCGTTCTCTTAAAGGAGGTACGTAAATAGGAACCGTACTTAAACGGTAATATAAATCCTCTCTAAATTTCCCTTTCTCGATAGCTTGTTGCAGATTCAAATTAGTGGCTGCAACAACTCTTGCGTTGGTTTTTTGAACTTTGGAAGAACCTACGCGGTAAAATTCTCCATTTTCTAGCACACGAAGTAACCTCGCCTGAGTCCCTAAGGGCATTTCGGCGATTTCATCTAAGAAAATAGTGCCACCATCTGTTACTTCGAAATAACCCTTTCTGGCTTCAATAGCGCCTGTAAAGGAACCTTTTTCATGGCCAAATAATTCAGAATCAATAGTTCCTTCTGGAATAGCGCCACAGTTAACAGCAATAAATGCACCGTGTTTACGCTTTGATAAGGAATGAATAATTTTAGAAAATGACTCTTTACCTGATCCACTTTCTCCTGTAATCAACACTGTCATATCTGTGGCAGCTACTTGTTCTGCTACAGAAATAGCACGTAAAAGGGCAGGGGCATTACCAATAATGCCAAAGCGTGCTTTAATACTCGAAAGATGACTCGTATCTAACATAATTCACCTAATAAAGTTCCTGATGTACAATGAGTTACGTTAACAAATACGTAATCTCCTTTAACTTCGTTTCCTTTCGGGAAAACGACTACTTTATTTGAATCTATTTTACCATAATGGTGTAAGCTTGATTTCTTAGAATCTCCCTCCACTAATACTTGCACTTTTTTACCCACCCACATTTCATTGCGCTTAGCAGAATGAATCCGCTGCAAATCAATAATTTCCTGCAAACGACGCATTTTTACTTCTTCAGGAACGTCATCAACTAATTTCTTTTCTGCTGGGGTACCAGGTCTTTCTGAATAGGCGAACATATACCCAAAATCATATTCAACCTCTGCTAAAAGGGATAAAGTATCTTGATGATCTTCCTCTGTTTCCGTACAGAAACCGGCGATCATATCTTGTGATATTCCACATTCATCACCTAGAATAGCTTTAATCGATTTAATTCGGTTTAAATACCACTCTCTTGTGTAAGAACGATTCATTAACTCAAGGATACGATTGCTTCCGCTTTGTGCAGGTAAATGAATGTTTTTACAAATGTTATCGTACTTTTTCATCGTATACAACACCTCATCTGTGATGTCCTTAGGATGGGAAGTTGAGAAACGAACGCGCAGGAGAGGATTAACTTGGGCTACAGCTTCAAGTAAATTAGCAAAATTGACGAAGGTACCCGATTCTGAGGTCCATTTATAGGAATCAACGTTTTGGCCTAATAATGTTACTTCTCTATATCCTTGCGCAAATAACTTTTCACATTCAACTAAAATGGAAGGTAAGTCACGTGAACGCTCTCTGCCTCTCGTATAAGGTACAACACAGAAAGTACACATGTTATCACAACCACGCATAATGCTGACCATGGCTGTAACTCCATTAGAATTTAAGCGCACTGGCTCAATATTTCCATAGGTTTCCTCGCGGGATAGAAATACGTTGATGGCTTTTTGGCCATCCGAAACTTCATCTAACAAAGAGGGTAATTCACGGTATGCGTCAGGTCCTGCAACTAAATCGACAATTTTCTCCTCATCAATTAGTTTGGTTTTCAAACGCTCAGCCATACAACCTAAAATTCCGATAGTTAATCCCGGATTCTTCGCCTTCATGTGCGTAAAGAGTTGCAGACGATGACGAATTTTATGTTCCGCATTCTCGCGGATGGCACAAGTATTCAATAGAATGGTTTCCGCTTCTTTTAGGTTAGAAGTGGTCGAATAACCATTTTCCAAAAGGATTGAAGTAACAACCTCTGAATCAGCAAAATTCATTTGACAACCATAGCTTTCGATATAGACCTTTTTACCAAGTGAATTAGCCGTCTTTTGATCCTCCGAAATTCTCGGAATATCCAAGCCGTCCTTTTCCTCTTTCGTCAAAACTTTTAAATCTTGCATTTTACAATCAATGAAATTTAGATTGCAAATTTATGACATTTTGGCAGTAAATCTATTCGATTCTACCAGAATTTAGATAAATAACTTGATCCGAATGTGAGGTTAATTTATCGTTGTGAGTAACCATGATGATCCTTTGCTGCCAAACTGCCTTTAATTCAACAAACAGCGCGTAAAGTGTTTCTGCGTTTTTATTATCTAGATTACCCGTAGGTTCATCGGCTAATAAGAGGGTAGGGCGGTTAATCAAAGCTCTTGCTACAGCCACACGTTGCTGTTCTCCTCCAGAAATTTGAGAAGGCAATTTTTTCAAGATATCCTTTATGCCTAGAGTTTCTATAATTTTTGCGAACAATTCTTCATCAGAGGCTGAAAGTGCTAACCCTTTGATAAATAAAGGGAACTTAATGTTTTCCTCGCACGTAAATTCACTTAGTAAATTGTGGAATTGAAAGACGAAACCCAGTTTTTGATTTCTAAAAATCGCTTGATCTTTTTCCGTTAAATCTTGATAAGAAACGCCATCTAAGTGGATTTGGCCACTATCTGGCTTCATGAGTAAACCAATGATTTGCAATAAAGTACTTTTGCCGGAACCCGATGGACCTAAAATGCTAACCATTTCAGCCTCTTTCACTTGCAAAGAGATGTTATCTAGAATTAATTGAGTTCCATAACTTTTGGAAATATTTTTTAATTCTAACATTTTTTTGTCTTTTTTTAAGAAAATACGAATGAATGACTCGTTGTTTAATATTTACGCAAATAAATAGTAATTTCACGAAATTAAAATTTTACTAAATGAATATTCACGAATATCAAGCGAAAGAAATCTTAAAAGGTTACGGAGTGCGCATTCAAGAAGGAATTGTGATTGACTCTGTGGACAACGCCATTTCAGCGGCTGAGCAGTTAAAAGCTCAAACTGGAACAGGATGGTTTGTTGTTAAAGCTCAAATTCATGCGGGTGGCCGTGGAAAAGGGGGCGGTGTTAAACTAGCTAAAAACTTGGATGAAGTAAAAGAGCGCGTTTCTCAGATTTTGGGAATGCAATTAATTACGCATCAAACTGGCCCAGAAGGTAAGAAAGTTAACAAGGTTTTAATTTCTGAGGATGTGTATTATCCTGGAGATTCTGAGCCGAAAGAATACTACTTATCGATCTTATTAGACCGCGCTAAAGCTTGCAATGTAATCATGGCAAGTACAGAAGGTGGTATGGATATCGAAGAAGTAGCTGAGCATAGCCCAGAAAAAATCATTAAAGAGTGGAT
>JBEBBJ010000017.1:0-16111 GCA_041158445.1 Bacteroidota bacterium | reverse complement strand
AAAAAAAGCTAAATTTGCATCCCAATTAATTGGTTTCGTGGCCGAGTGGCTAGGCAGAGGTCTGCAAAACCTTCTACAGCGGTTCGAATCCGCTCGAAACCTCAGAAAACCTTCCAATCCGGAAGGTTTTTTTGTGCCCATACACATTATACAAAATATTCTAAAAATAGTTCAATTTTAATTTAGAGGCCTTATTTTGAAAAATTCTAAATAATAAAGCCGTGTAAAAAAATACAAAAATTGAATGAGCATTTAATTGTTTCCTAAAAAATCGAATTGTAGTTTTGCGGACTGAATTAAAATGAGAAAATCTATATTTATGTGTTGCAAAAAATTAACTCTCGTTAAGTTTCTATTTTCCTTCTTATTCCTAATTGCTGCGACTACAGCAACGTTTGCACAAGATGCAGCGGAAGGTGAAACACTATTTAAAAACAACTGTGCGGCATGTCACGCATCCACAGACGAAGTATTGGTAGGTCCTGGTTTAAAGGGAATTAGCGAGCGTCGTCCGATCGAATGGATCGTTAAATGGGTACACAATCCACAAGCAGTTATCGCTTCAGGAGACAAGTATGCTAATGACTTGTACAACAAGTTCAATAAGGCGGCTATGACTCCTTATCCGAACTTCTCAGAAGCTCAAATCAAAGGTATTATAGCCTACATCGATGCATCTAATGCAGCTCCAGCGGCTCCGGCAGCAGGCGCGGCTCCAGCGGCAGGCGCGGCAGCTCCAGCAGCGGCAGCTTCTTCAGGTGGCATGATGGAAGTTCTTTTAGTAGGCTTGTTAATTATCATGGTATTCGTTTTGATCGCTTTACTAGCGATTGTTAACTCACTTAGCAAATTAGCGAAAGCAGAGCAAGAAGAAGGAAAGTCTTTTTTCGACAAACTAGCTGAAAATGCGAAGTCCTTAGCTGCTAATTCGGCAATGAAGACGGGAATCTTGGTTTTGGCCCTATTATTAGGAGGTAAAGCAACGATCGATGCGGCTTATGGCGTAGGTATCCACCAAGGATATGCTCCAGAGCAACCGATTAAATTTTCTCACAAATTACACGCAGGTCAATACCAAATCAACTGTAACTACTGCCACACAGGCGTTTACGAGGGAAAAGGTGCAAACGTTCCTTCGGCGAACATTTGTATGAACTGCCACAACGCGATCAAACGTGAGTCTCCAGAGATTCAAAAAATCTACAAAGCATTAGAGAAAGATGAGCCGATCCAATGGGTACGTGTTCATAACTTACCTGACTTAGCTTATTTCAACCACTCGCAACACACGAACGTAGGTGGTTTAGAGTGTAAGAACTGCCACGGCGAAATCGAAAAGATGGAAGTGGTAGAGCAACGTTCTTCATTAACAATGGGCTGGTGTATCGATTGCCACCGTCAAACAGACGTAAATGCAAAAGGCAACGCTTACTACGATAAATTAGTAGAGGTACACAATAAGGATAGCAAGACTCCTTTGAAAGTTCAAAACATCGGTGGCTTAGAGTGCTCTAAGTGTCACTATTAATAGAAATAAAATTTTAGTCTGAATAAGAAAGATTATATGGAAAATTCGAACAAGAGGTATTGGAAAGGGATTGAGGAGTTAACCAATGAGCCATCGTTTGTCAAAAATATCCACAATGAGTTTGGCAATATGCCATCTGAAACGGATGCTAAAGGAGATTCTTTAGTTGATGGAGCGGGTACTCATCGTCGTGATTTCTTAAAGATGTTAGGTTTTGGAGTAGCGGCTGTGTCTTTAGCAGCTTGTGAGTCTCCAGTAAAGAACACGATTCCTTACTTAAACAAGCCGGAAGATGTCGAGCCAACTATCGCTAACTGGTATGCGTCTACGTATACAGATGGTGGTGACTACGCATCGATCTTAGTGAAGACACGTGAAGGTCGTCCGATCAAAATCGAAGGTAACAAGTCTTCTTCGATCTCGAAGGGTGTGCTTTCTGGTCGTGCGCATGCTTCTGTTTTGAGTCTATATGATAATGAAAAATTAAAAGGTCCTCAAGCTGCTGGTAAAGCAACAGATTGGGCTTCTTTAGATAAAGATTTTACAGCGAAGTTAGCTGAGGTGGCTGCCAAAGGTGGTCAAATCCGCATCGTTTCTAATACCATCCTTTCTCCTACTACGAAGAAAGTGATTGCAGACTTCGCCGCGAAATACCCAACAACACAACACATCACATACGACGCAAACCCTGCTTATGGTTTAACACAAGCACATGGTGGCGTTTTACCTAATATTGATTTCAGCAAAGCAAAGACGATTGTGTCTTTAGGTGCTGACTTCTTAGGTTCGTGGATTGCTCCTACTGAATTTGCTGCACAATGGGCGATCACTCGCCGTGTTAGCTCTGAAAAAGGAGGAAAGAAAGACATGTCTCGTCACTACCAATTTGAGACTATCTTATCTAACACAGGTGCTAATGCTGATTACCGTGCTGCTTACAAGCCATCTCAAGAAGGTTTAGTAGCGGTTGCTTTATATAATGCAGTAGCGAAATTAACAGGAGCGGCTAGCATTGCTAGTGCTTCGGTTAAAGTTGATCATTTAGAGAAAGCAGCGAAAGACTTAGTCGCTTCAAAAGGCGCTTCGATCATCGTAGCTGGTTCAAATGACCCAGAAGTTCAAAAAATTGTTGCTGCTACAAACGCTTTAGTAGGCGCTTATGGCACGACTATCAATACAGGCTTAGCTGTGAACTACCGTCAAGGTAACGACATGGCGATGGCTAATTTCATTAAAGAAGCTAGCGCTGGTTCTATTGCAGCGGTTATCTTCTACAATGCAAACCCAGTTTACAACCACCCAATGGGTGCTGCGTTAGCGGCTGCTTTACCAAAAGTAGGTGTGAGCTTAGCAACAAACGATCGCGCTGATGAGACGGCTTCTTTATGTCAATTCATCGCACCAGATTCTCACTTCTTAGAGTCTTGGAATGATGCTGAGCCTAAAGCTGGTTTCTACTCATTAACGCAACCTACGATCTCTACGATCTTCAAAACACGTCAAGCGCAGTCAAGCTTCTTAACTTGGGCTGGTTTATCAAGTGATTTTGCAGGTTACTTAGAGCGTAACTGGGAGCAAAACATCTTAAAAGGTGGTAAAGTAGCTTGGAACAATGCACTTCACGATGGTGTATTTGAACCAAACGCTGCAACGGTTTCTTCTGCAAGCCCATCTGTCGATGTGAATGCAGCGGCAGCAGCCATCAGCAAGTCATATTCAGCGTCTTCTACTGGTTTAGAGATCGCGGTTTACGAAAAAGTAGGTTTAGGTACAGGTTCTCAAGCAAACAACCCTTGGTTGCAAGAATTCCCTGAGCCAGTTTCTAAAGCATGTTGGGACAATTACGCGGCTATCTCGCAACCAACTGCTACTAAATTAAAATTAAAGCAAGGTGATGTTGTTGAAGTAAGCGCGAAAGGATACAAAGTATCTCTTCCCGTTTTAGTTCAACCAGGCCAAGCTCAAGATACAGTAGCGATTGCTATCGGTTACGGTCGCACGAAAGCAGGTAAGTCTGCAGACGGTGTGGGTGTAAACGCTTATCCATTCATCTCTGAAGTAAATGGCGCTTGTGTAGGTATCTGCACAACAGGTGTTTCAGTTACTTCAACTGGTGAGACAAAAGAAATCGCTCAAACGCAAACGCACCAAACGGTGATGGCACGTCAAGCAGTCGTTCAAGAGACGGTGTTAGCTGACTTTGCGAAAGATGCAAAAGCAGGAAGCTTCACTCCTCGCGTGAAAACGTCTGAAGGAGAAAAGGATGCGACTGATTTAACGCTTTGGAACGGTCACGAATACAATAACCACGCGTGGGGTATGGTGATCGATTTAAATACCTGTACAGGATGTTCTGCTTGCGTGGTTTCATGTAACGCAGAAAACAACGTACCGGTAGTAGGTCGTCAAGAAGTAATTAACCGTCGTGAGATGCACTGGATGCGTATCGACCGTTACTACTCTTCTGATGCAGAGGTAGAAGATTTGAAAGGATTAGAAATTGCGTCTGATAATCCAGAGGTAGTTTTCCAACCGATGTTATGCCAGCACTGTAACAACGCTCCTTGCGAGACTGTTTGTCCAGTATTAGCAACGACTCACTCAACGGAAGGTCTTAACCAAATGACGTATAACCGTTGTATTGGTACTCGTTATTGCGCAAATAACTGTCCATACAAAGTACGTCGTTTCAACTGGTTCCGTTATTTCCAAACTGATGACTTCGATTTCAACTTCAATAACGACTTAGGACGTATGGTGATCAACCCAGACGTAACGGTTCGTTCTCGTGGTGTGATGGAAAAATGCTCGATGTGCGTTCAACGTATTCAAGCTGGTAAGTTAGAAGCGAAGAAAGAGAAGCGTCGTCCAGTAGATGGAGAAATTCAAGTAGCTTGTGCTCAATCTTGCCCTACGAATGCGATTACATTTGGAGATATGAACGATCCAGCATCTGAGATCTCTAAATTATTATTAGTAGAGAAAGAAGGTCGTGCTTACCACGTAATCGAAGAGATTAACGTGAAGCCTAATATCTCTTACTTGAAGAAAGTTCGTAACAAGGATGCTAAGAAAGAAGCATAATTTTTTAATCGTAAAACAGTAAATAAAAATATGTCGCACGTTGTATCACCCATAAGAGAGAAACTAGTTACTGGTGGAAAATCTTATTCCGATGTTACCCACGATATCTGCAAGCAAGTAGAGGGAGAACCTACGAAAGAATGGAAAATTGCATTCGGGATCTCTTGTCTTGTATTCATTTATGGTGCTTATTGCCTTTTCTACACTTGGTGGCAAGGTATTGGCGTTTGGGGATTAAATAAAACCGTAGGTTGGGCTTGGGATATCACTAACTTCGTATGGTGGGTTGGTATCGGTCACGCGGGTACTTTGATCTCTGCCGTGTTATTATTGTTCCGCCAAAAATGGAGAACATCCATCAACCGTTCAGCGGAAGCGATGACGATCTTTGCCGTACTTTGTGCTGCATCCTTCATCTTAGCCCACATGGGACGTCCTTGGTTAGCTCACTGGGCTTTACCACTTCCAAACGCTTTCGGTTCACTTTGGGTTAACTTTAACTCGCCGTTAGTTTGGGACGTTTTCGCGATCTCGACGTATTTATCCGTTTCTTTATTATTCTGGTACATGGGTCTAGTACCGGATTTAGCAACTATTCGTGACCGTGCTACAACAGCAGGTCGTAAGTTCTGGTATGGCTTCTTCAGCTTAGGCTGGACAGGTTCTTCTAAGACTTGGGCACGTTATGAGTACATGTCATTAATCTTAGCAGGTATCTCTACTCCTCTTGTACTTTCTGTACACACGATTGTATCGATGGACTTTGCAACGTCTGTTATCCCAGGATGGCATACGACGATCTTCCCTCCGTATTTCGTGGCGGGTGCGATCTTCTCAGGTTTCGCGATGGTACAAACCTTATTGTTAATTACACGTGTGGTTTTCAAATTAGAGGATTATATCACGATCGAACACATCGAGATGATGAATATCGTTATCACGGTAACGGGTTCAGTCGTAGGTATCGCTTACTTAACTGAGTTCTTTATCGCTTGGTATTCAGGTGTGGAATATGAAAGCTATGCCTTCATTAACCGTGCTACTGGTCCATACTGGTGGGCATACTGGATGATGATGACTTGTAACGTTATCTCTCCACAGTTATTCTGGTCTAAAGCGATCCGTACGAACTTAATGGTTTCGTTCTTCTTATCTATCGTGGTAAACGTAGGTATGTGGTTCGAGCGTTTCGTAATTATCGTGACTTCATTACACCGTGATTACTTACCATCCTCTTGGGCGATGTTCTCTCCTACGATGTATGATATCGGTGATTACATCTTCTCATTCGGTTTATTCTTTACGTTATTCTTCTTATTCGCTAAGTTCTTACCAGTGGTAAATATGGCGGAAGTGAAATCCGTAATGAAAGGCGTTTCGTCTAACTTCCCAGCGAAGAAAGCGAAGGCTGCAAAGAAAACAGAAGAATAATTTTTATTTAGAAATTCGAAATTAAAACAATATGAGTTCGACAACTAACTACATTTTGGGAGTTTATGACGATGAGGACGAGGTTTTACACGCTGTAGGCGAAGTAAAAGCGAAAGGAATCAAAATCGAAGACGTATTTACTCCATTCCCTATTCACGGATTAGACGTAGCCGTAGGACATGAGCGTACACGTTTACCTATCGCTGCCTTTATGTTCGGTACTTTAGGGATGATCTGTGCTTTATCATTAATCAGCTACACGATGGTGTTTGACTGGCCGATGATCATCGGGGGTAAAGATTTCTTTGCACTTCCTAACTGGATTCCGGTAACATTTGAAGGAACAGTATTGTTCACGGCTTTTGGCCTTGTAACAACCTTCTGTATCTCAAACGACTTATGGCCAGGTAATCCTACGCTTCCATTAGATATTCGTACGACAGATGACAAGTTTGTCATGGCGATTAACGTGGATAAGAACAAAGTAAGTGCAGCTGATATCAAGAAAGCCTTGAAAGATTCAGGAGCCATCGAAGTAAATGTTAAATAATTAAACGAATAATTCTCAAGAAGATATGTTCAATTCAATTCATAAATTCACTTTACTAGTCGGCTTAACAGCTGGACTATTGTCTTGTGGAGATGACCATAACGATACAGGTACAGAGTTTGCACCTAACATGTACAATTCAGTAGGTTACGAGCCGATGACTCAGTTACAAGGTGACACAAACAAAATCAACCCATTAGGGATGAACATGCGTTTACCTGTTTCGGGTACCGTACCTCGTAAAAAATATTCGGGTGCAGATAGCTTAAAGAAAGCGTTCTTAGCACAAGAATTATTAGCAAAAACGGTGCCTAACGATAGCCTTTCGTATTCAGCTGCTTTGTTGAAAAACCCATTAGCGGCTACTCCAGAAAACATCGAGGCTGGTAAGCAACAATACGAGCGTTTCTGCCAACACTGCCATGGTGAAGGAGGAAAAGGAGATGGCTTAGTTGCAAAAGCTTACAAAGGGGTACCGGTATACTCAAGTGATGCATTGAAAGACGTAAACGACGGACATATCTACCACGTAATTACACATGGTAAAGGACGTATGTGGCCTCACGGTTCACAGATTTCCTCAGAGAACCGTTGGAAAATCGTACTTTATGTACACGAGTTACAAAAACAATAAGATCAAATTCATTTAAATTAAAATAGAGAACAAGATGGCGGGACATTCACATTTTTCCCCAGCAAACGTAGAGGAGCATTTTGAGTTCACCTCTGAAGGCAAAAAGAGAATCATTTATGCTTTCATCGCAGGCGTTGTTGCTTTAGTTATTGGTATTTACCTTTTATCTAAAGGAGAAGCAGGTGGTCACGAAGTAGCAGCAGCAGGTCATGAGGCAGCGAAGGCGGGACACGAAGCAGCTGCAGAACACCTTTCTGGTGGAGCAGTTTCTCACCAGCCGGATGCTGAAGAGCACTACAATTGGATGAATCGCGTTTGGGCGAACGTTTGGTTGAACGCAGTCTTCTTTACAGGTATCGCTGTAGTAGGGATGTTTTTCGTTTCTTTACAATACTTAACAAAGTCAGGTTGGTCATCAGTAATGAAGCGTGTTCCTGAGGCTTTCCCTAAGTTCTTATACATCTCCTTACCTATCTTGATCTTAACATTCTTCTTCAAAGGAGATGTTATTTTCCACTGGATGCACCACGGTGTAACAGAAGTAGGAAGTGCGAACTATGACAAAATCATTGCAGGAAAATCAGGTTATTTAAATAAGAACTTCTTCTTAATTCGTTTAGTTGGTTTTGGTGCTTTGTGGATCCTTCTTTGGAACATGTTACGCAAGAAATCATTAGAAGAGGATTTGAATGGCGGAACAGAGTACTTCACGCAATTAGTTAAAATCGGTACTGCTTTCATCGTGATCTTCGGTGCATCAAGCTCGATTTTTGCTTGGGATTGGGTGATGTCAATTGATACACACTGGTTCTCGACGATGTTCGGTTGGTACATGTTTGCTTCTTGGCACGTGACTACTTATGCAGTTATCGTATTAGCTGTATTGTACTTGAAAGACAAAGGTTTGATGGCTTATGTGAATGAGAACCACTTACACGATTTAGGTAAGTTTATGTTCGCATTCTCTATCTTCTGGACTTACGTATGGTTTGAGCAATTCTTATTGATCTACTATGCAAACTTACCGGAAGAAACTATCTATTTCTTAGAGCGTTGGGAAGGTTATGATAAATTGTATAAAAGTTCAGAAATATTGATGGTAATTCTAAACTTCTTACTACCCTTCTTAGTTCTAATGACACGTGATGCGAAGAGAACACGTATCTTCTTAAAGATCGCTGCTTTCTTAATTATTGCTGGTCACTACATTGATTTCTACCAAATGATTATGCCAGGCGTTGTAGGTAAGCACGGTGGTTATGGCTTAGTAGAATTTGGAATGGTTACAGTCTTCGCTTCTGCTTTCATTTATGTGATTTCAGGAGAATTAACAAAAGCAAGTTTAGTGGCGAAAAACCACCCATTCTTGCCAGAAGCATTACACCACGATATTTAATTTTTGAACTTGTCTTAAAATAAAGAATATGTTTTACCTAATAGGTCTTTTATCCGTTATCTTCTTTGCTCTTGCGATTTCCGTAATCAGCAAAAGCATTAAGTTAAACAAGTCTCTTGCTGCGTCTGATTATACAGATGAAGCATTAGATGGAAATAACAACGCCAATGCTTACGGAATGATTATTTTCTGGGCATTAGGAACGATTGCAGGGGTATGGTCATTCATCGTGGCTAAGCCTGATTTCTTACCTGTAGCTGCCTCAGAACATGGTCTAAGAACAGATAGCATGTTTTGGATTTCTATGTCTGTAGTTACGTTTGCATTCTTTGCTACGAATACCTTATTGTTATTCTTCGCTTTCAAATACCGTTACAACAAAGACAGAAAGGCAACTTTCTATCCAGTGAATCACAAACTAGAGTTGATCTGGACGGTTATTCCAGCGATCGTTATGGCGATCTTGGTATTTACAGGTTGGAGAACTTGGAGAGATATCACATCTCAAGCACCTAGCGATGCGGTAGTAATCGAAATCACAGGTCACCAATTCGGTTGGTATGTACGTTACGCAGGTAATGATGATAACCAATTAGGTAATTACAACTACAAATTAATCGACGAGACGAATAACATCGGTATCGACTTTACAGATAAGAATTCATTTGATGATTTTACAGCAACTGAATTACACTTACCAAAAGGCAAGCCGGTATTATTGAAAATCCACGCTCAAGACGTGTTACACTCCGTATATCTTCCTTTCCACCGTGTAAAAATGGATGCGGTACCAGGTATGCCTACGAAGTTTTGGTTTACACCAAACATGTCTACGGATGAGATGCGTGCGAAATTGGGTAAAAAAGACTTTAACTATAAGTTAAACTGTACAGAGATTTGTGGTCGCGGTCACTTCGGTATGGCGATTACGGTATTCGTAGATGAGCCAGAAGATTACGCTAAATGGTGCGCAGAGCAAAAGCCATTCTTAGCTACGAACCCAACGTACTTAGCTAAAGTTCCTGAGAATTTAAAAGCGAAAGCTTTAAAATATATTCCTGCAGAGCCAGTTGCCGTAGATAGCGCAGCTGCACCAGCAGAGGAAGCCGTAAGTGTAAACTAATTTAACAACGAACAGAAGAAAATAAATTCATATGTCAACTGCAACAACACACGCTGAAGAAGTTCACACACATGCACATGATCATGAGCATGAGCACCATGAGCTAAATTTTTGGACGAAATATATCTTCTCTACTGATCACAAAACGATTGCTAAGCAATACCTGATTTCAGGTATTCTTTGGGCTTTCATTGGTGGATCATTATCGATCATCTTCCGTTTGCAATTAGGTTTCCCTGAAATGCAATTAGATTGGTTACGCCCTATCTTAGGGGAGTGGATTGACGAAGGTGGAAAATTAGATAAAGAGTTTTATTTAGCCCTTGTGACGATGCACGGTACCATCATGGTATTCTTTGTATTGACTGCAGGTCTTTCAGGAACGTTCTCTAACTTCCTTATCCCTTTACAGATTGGAGCGAGAGATATGGCTTCAGGATTCATTAACATGTTATCCTACTGGTTCTTCTTCCTTTCATCTATGATCATGTTCGCTTCTCTATTCTTAGAGACGGGTCCTGCCTCTGGTGGATGGGTAATTTATCCTCCTTTATCTGCCTTGCCTCAAGCCATGCCAGGTTCTGGTTTAGGTATGACGATGTGGTTAACAGCGATGACCTTCTTTATCGTATCTTCATTAATGGGTGGTATTAACTACATCTGTACGGTAATTAACTTACGTACACGTGGTATGACTTTCACGAAGATGCCATTGACAATTTGGTCATTCTTCTTTACAGCGGTATTAGGTTTATTATCTTTCCCTGTATTATTATCAGCAGCATTATTGTTAATCTTTGACCGTTCATTCGGTACTTCATTCTACTTATCTGAGATCTATATCCAAGGTCAAGCATTACCTAACATGGGTGGTTCTCCAATCTTGTACCAACACTTATTCTGGTTCCTAGGTCACCCAGAGGTATATATCGTATTGCTTCCTGCATTAGGTATGACCTCTGAGATCATTGCAACAAACTCTCGCAAGCCTATCTTCGGATACCGTGCGATGATCGGTTCCATGATGGGTATCACTGTACTTGCCTTCATCGTGTGGGCTCACCACATGTTCGTAACGGGTATGAATCCATTCTTAGGATCTGTGTTCATGTTCTTAACCTTGATCATTGCGGTACCATCTGCGGTGAAAGCGTTTAACTACATCACAACGCTTTGGAAAGGTAACTTGATCTTTACTCCAGCGATGTTGTTCTCGATCGGTCTAGTATCTCTATTCATTTCGGGTGGTGTTACTGGTATCATCTTAGGTAACTCCGCGTTAGATATCAACTTACACGATACGTATTTCGTAGTAGCTCACTTCCACTTAGTAATGGGTGCAGCATCGTTCTTCGGATTGATGGCAGGTGTATACCACTGGTTCCCTAAGATGTTCGGTCGTATGATGAACAAGACTTTAGGTTATATCCACTTCTGGTTAACATTCGTGGGTGTGTACATGGTATTCTTCCCAATGCACTACATCGGTATCGCAGGTTTCCCTCGTCGTTACTACTCATTCACAGCAGTAGGAAATGATGGAGCAGCAGCCTTCACAGATATGAACGCATTCATCTCAATTGCAGCAATCATTACTTTCTCTGCTCAAGCGATCTTTGCTTGGAACTTCTTCTACTCGATCTTTAAGGGTAAGAGAGCTCCTCAAAATCCTTGGAACTCAACTACCCTAGAGTGGACGACTCCTATCGAGCCGGGTCACGGAAACTGGGAAGGAGAAATTCCAGCTGTATACCGTTGGCCATATGATTATTCTAAGCCAGGTTCAGATGTGGATTTCATCCCTCAAAACGTTCCATTCTCTGCAACTAAGAGCTCTAACCTTCCTGAAGAAGAAGCTGAAATTGCAAAAGAAAATGAAATCGAAGGTTTATTAGGCGCGCAAAACGAAAGTTATAACCGTTAATTAACCCTACCATTGAAAGATGCATCCGAATGAATATCATTTAGATGCATCTTTTTTTTACCCTAAAAATGGCCTTTAGAAAATTCGCAACCCTTTCCCTTCTGAGCATTTACTTGCTTATCCTTGCTGGCGGAATCGTCCGTAGCACGGGGTCAGGAATGGGATGTCCGGATTGGCCGAAGTGCTTTGGTAGGTTCATCCCTCCTACCAAAGTATCCGAACTACCTTTACACTACGAAGTTATCTACAAAGAGAAACTTCATGGGGAAGTGGAATTCAATGTCACTAAAACCTGGATTGAATATATCAATCGATTATTAGGAGCTCTAACTGGCCTCATCGTTCTAGCAACGACTCTCTTAGCCTACAAGGAAGGGAGAAAGGTCTTTTTACCCACTTTAGCCTCCCTGTTATTAGTGCTTGCAAATGCGGTGCTAGGCAAATTTGTTGTCGATTCGTTCTTGCTTCCAGGTGTTGTAACTGCTCACATGCTATTGTCGATCGGGGTGATCTTTTTTTTAATCAAAGCCCTAAACAATCATTCTTCCTCAGCGGTTATTAAACTAGAGAATCGCCAGTGGATAGGTATTAACTTAGTCATTGTTTTAGTCCAAATTATCTTAGGCACACAAGTGCGGGAGAATATGGATCACGTGATTCAGGCGCTAGGTGAAAATGCAAAGGATCAATGGGTGGCACAATTAGATGTGATCTATATTGTGCATCGTACCTTTTCTTGGGTGATTGTATTGAGCCATTTGCTACTTTGGAACAAACTAAAAAATGCTCCTTTACAGAGTTACCGCCATGGAATGATGGTACTCATTGGAATTTCCTTTTTTACAGGGATTCTAATGGCTTATTTCGCTTTACCATTAGGAAGCCAAGCGGTTCATTTATTAATTTCGTTGGTATTAATGGGCTGGCACATTAGCTCGTGGATCCAAACAAAAAACGCCTAAATGTCGAACATAAAACCTTATATCGCCCTCTTAAAATCGAGACTATCTATGACGGTAGCGTTCTCGGGGACGTTTGGGTATTTATTAGCGCCCATTGAGCACAAGCCATTAGGGATATTCTTAATCTCATTAGCTGGATTCGTATTAACTGGAGCTGCGAACATCGTGAATCAATTGAAAGAAATTGAACTCGATAAGCTGATGAAAAGAACGGCTCAGCGTCCTTTACCGACGGAAACCTTAACACCTGCACAAGCGAGAAACTATGGCTATGTGTTAGCGGTCATTGCGATCGGGCTTTTAAGCTATTTTACGTGGAAAGCGGCTTTAGTGGGTTTGCTGTCTTATATTTTATACGGTTATGTTTATACTCCATTGAAGCGAGTAGGACCTATTTCCGTATTTGTGGGCGCTTTTCCAGGGGCCTTCCCTCCGATGATCGGTTGGGTAGCGGCGACGGGACATTTTGGCTGGGAGCCAGGTATTCTGTTTGCGATTCAATTTTTCTGGCAGTTCCCACACTTCTGGGCGATTGCTTGGGTGGCGGATGCGGATTACCGCAAGGCTGGATTTAAGATGTTACCAAATGATGGAAAGAAAGACATAAAAACGGCTTTCACCATCATGATCTATACGCTCTTTTTAGTGCCTTTGGGATTTGTGCCGTATTTACTGCACATCACTGGAATTCAATCAGCCATTATTACGGTGGTCGCGGGAATTCTATTTTTATGCCAAACCTTCTACCTCATGATGCGCCCCACAGACAAGGCCGCGAAGTGGATGATGTTTGGTTCGTTTTTCTATTTAATCATCATACAAATTGCCTTATTATTTGATAAAGTTTAAACCATGAACGCACAACAAAATGCGATCGAACCGGCAGAAACCCGTTCGGTCAATCCAAGAATTTTTACGATGTGGTTATTTATCGTATCCATCATCATGCTATTTGCCGCCTTTACCTCGGCTTATTTAGTGAGAAAAGCGGAAGGAAACTGGGTGGAATTTGAGATGCCTAGTTTATTTAGCTACAGTACGGGTGTATTAATTTTGAGTAGTATTTCGATGCATTACTCACTTTTAGCTGCAAAAAAAGACCAATTTAATGCACTTCGAATGAGTATTTCTATTACTTTTGTGCTCGGATTACTCTTTTTAGTAATGCAATTTTACGGTTGGATCCAATTAGTGGAGATGAACGTTTATTTTGTTGGTAATCCATCTGGTTCTTTTGTGTATGTTTTATCAGGTTTACACGGTTTACACCTTGTATCAGGCCTAATCGTTCTAATCTTTGCACTGGTGGCAGCTTTTAGATTGAAGATAAACGCAAAGCAATTGACTCAGATTAAGATTTGCGCCACGTATTGGCATTTTTTGGATGCTTTGTGGCTTTATTTATTTGTATTTTTATTGATTAACAATTAAGCTTTTACCTATGTCAGTAGCACACGCTGCCCCAGCGGTTCCAGAAAATTTAACATGGCAAGGTGGTTCTGAACCACTTAAGGCGAGTTATGGAAAATTGATGATGTGGTTCTTCCTTTTATCGGATACCTTCACATTCTCAGCCCTTTTGATTACGTACGGAATGATTCGTTTTAGCCAACCAGCTTGGGAAGGCGCTCCTCACGATTTCTATTTCTCTACAACTCACTGGCCTATTCCAGAAAAAGTTTTTGAAGCAGTACCGTTCTTACACGGTATGTCATTGCCTTTAGTATTCGTAGGTATCATGACGTTCATTTTGATCGCATCATCAGTAACGATGGTATTAGCTGTAGAAGCTGGACACCGTGGTGACCGTAAGGATGTAGAGAAGTGGATGCTTTGGACGATTGTAGGTGGTTTTACTTTCTTAGGTTCTCAAGCTTGGGAGTGGACGCACTTTATCCACGGACCAGAAGATTTATCTTTAGCAGCTAAGCAAATCATTGATGGTGTTAGCACGCCTATCGAAGGAGCGAACTTAGTTCGTAATCCATACGGCCCTCCAGCTTTCGCTGACTTATTCTTCTTCATTACAGGTTTCCACGGAACACACGTATTCTCTGGAGTTATCTTGAACATCTTGATTTTCTTCAACGCAGCTACGGGTGTGTATGAGCGCAGAGGTCACTATGAAATGGTAGAGAAAGTAGGTTTATACTGGCACTTTGTCGATTTAGTTTGGGTATTCGTATTTACCTTCTTCTATTTAGTTTAATCTTTTAATTGATTTATATATGGCTTCGCACGCAGCACACGGAACCTCAGAAAAAGAAATTCCAGCTCCTAATACAGGCGCGATTTGGAAAACATTTTGGATATTATTGATCTTAACTGCCATTGAATTCGTGATTGCTTTCACGATGCCTGCTAACACGTTACGTGTAGCGATCTTCTGTGGTATGACTATCGTTAAAGCATTCTATATCGTAGGTGAATTCATGCACTTAAAGCATGAAGTTAAGTCTTTGATTTGGATGGTTTTGATTCCTACTATTTTCGTAGTTTGGTTATTAGTAGCCTTGATCTACGAAGGTGGTCACTTATATTGATTTTAATTTCCTTCTTGGATAATGTATAAAAAGACAGGCATATTATTTCTCGTATTAATATTGCCTGTCTTTATTTATTTAGGGCTGAAGGCATTTGGGACTAATCATTTTAGCCTTCCTCGCTACATCCCAGCCATTGATTCGACTACGGGAGAAATCAAAATGGCGAAGCGATTGAATCCTCGCTGGAATGAGTCAGAGATGGATACCGTCTTCCAAACTATTCCCGACTTCAGTTTAACAGATGAAAGTGGAAAAGTCTTTTCCGCGAAGAGCTTGCAAGGCAAAATCTATGTGACGAGTTTTTTCTTCACGCGTTGCGGAACCATCTGCCCAAAGATCACTTCTCAATTAAGCCGAGTACAAGACACTTTTCTGGGCGATCCAGAGGTACAGTTACTTTCTATCTCAGTAGATCCGAAATTCGATCAGCCGGAGAAATTAGCAACCTATGCGAAACGCTTCGATGCGAATAAGGGTCAGTGGCATTTTTTAACGGGGGAGAAAAAAATGATTTACCCTTTAGTTCTGAAAGGATTTCATGTTCCGCTAGCCGATGCCTCAGAATATGATGCCGCAATTAAGAATCCCGACGAAACATTTATCCACTCAGAGCGGTTAGTATTAGTAGACAAAGAGGGAATCATTCGTGGTTTCTATGACGGGACAGATAAAAAAGAAGTAGATAGATTACTGGTAGAGATAAAAGTCTTGAAAAATATTTATTCAACAGATGGAAGCAACTAAGAAAAACGATCAATTAATTAATGTGTTGTCGGTAGCGATTCCGGTGGCCGTGGCGGTTTTGATTGGTATTCAAACCAAAATCTCCTTAGGTGAATGGACAAAAGTATTACCACACGTTATTGGCCTATTGAATTCAACGACTGCCTTGAGTTTAGTGATTGGGTTAATCGGCGTTAAAAGTGGAAACAT